>NZ_JALJZW010000002.1:300000-455795 GCF_024171495.1 Deinococcus sp. HSC-46F16 | reverse complement strand
CGTGCAGAGTCTGTTCTTGCTTAGCACTCAAAGTCACTGGATAGCGAAGAGGACGGCTCATACCTCACTATGACAAATTCAAAAACGCTGTACTACAAGCCTGCGGCGACATTTGGGGGATTACATCCACCATACGACCAAGCCGTCAGTTTTGCGTGGCCACGAGAGTAAACAGTTAAATGCTGCTGTCCGCCGAAGAGGGTTAACCGAACCTACCCAACTCAAGAGTACGGAGGCCGTCAACACTTTGGCCCCTGAAAAACCGGGGTTCTGAAGCGAAAGTTCTTCAAAACGAGAGGCCAATTTGGGGGACTTTTCGTCACGCCGCTGCGAACGGCAATAAAGCTAAAACGTCGTTGGGGACGGTATAAATCATGCTGCGCCTCCGGAGAGAGCTACGAACCTATAGCCCTTCCCAGCTCCTGGTGGTTGCTTGGATGCCTGACCTTCAGTCCAGTGTCACCCTTTCCAGCTCAACCTGCCACTTCGGCATCCCCAGGTCATTGACGGCCCTGTCCTTGACCAGTTGGTTGATGTGTTTGTTGTGGCGTGCCCTCTTGGTGTTGTCCTTGAAGTGGAGGGTGAAGCCGTCGTGCTGCCAGGCGGCGATGGTCACCTCGTCGCTCCCAATGTGAAGTAGGTAGTCCACAACGGGCTTGAGCAGGTACAGCTCGTAGGCTTGCATTTCCTCGGCCATCAGGCTGCGGTGGTCCCGTCCTGTTTTGCCGGGGGAGAGGGGCACCCACTTCCCAAAGACCGTTGTGATGCCCCCTTCGGCCTGAATCTGTTTCTGACGGTCTCTTCGGGCAACAAGGATGTCCCGCATCAAGTCGGAGCCCATCAACTGCTCCACCTGTGCCTGGGTGAGGCCTGGAACACCCTCTGTTCCCTCCAGCAGATAGCCCTGTACCGTCTTTTCGGCGGCACCGAAGAGCAGCGCATACACAGCCCGCTTGAGCACCACTTTCTGCCTGAAGGACGGTCTGATAGGTCCCTCGATGGGCAGCCCCGCCTGTTGTCCCAGCAGCGCCCAGGGACCGAGCAGGTGCAGTCTCCGGTCACCCAGAGCAGCGGTGAGGCTGGGAATCTTCCAGATGTGGGCGGACAGGGTCAGTTGTGCAGCGTTCAGGTCGAATTCATCGCAGCCGCTGAGCAGCGCTTTGCGAATGTCACGGCTCAGTGACAGGTAGCTGCCCTCAACTGGAAACAGGCGGACAGTCCGGTCTCCTAGTGAAGGCCGGTAGAGGGGTGCTGGGTTGTGACCCAGGTCCTGCCCTACGTCATGAAGCAGGCGCAGGTTGTACCGCTTCGTTGCGAGGAGCATTTCAGGGTGATTCACGACGGTGCTGACCGCCGAGTCAAAGTTGCTGGCGATGATGCGCTTCAGCGCGGTGGTCGGTTGGGTGTTCAGAAAGGTCAGCAGGGCCGCAGCGGGGTGATTGGCGTCCAGTTCCTGGGCAATGTGCTCCGCTTGCTCTTGACGAGCCAGACGGGCTTGCGTGGCTTGTATACGGGATTGTTTGGGTGGACTTCTGCCTGTTTCCAGATACACGCCACGCGCTGTTCGTTCGACCCTTGGGGCTGTGAACTCACGATGCAGAATCCGGCTCAGCTCAGGGGCCTCCAGCCGCCGAACTATTCGGGCACGGCCTCCGGTGTACTGGTAATTCTCGATAATGAGGGGAGCCACGTCGCGCTGGAAGTCCTCCAGCATGTGCTTCCCCACATAGTTCCGGGACTGCACCTGTCCTTCCCGGCCTTCCAGCCGTGCCAGCGTCCTGGCATCGATGACCAGGAAGTCCTCGTTCGTCTTGTCCACGAAGGTGCCGAAGAGCAGGTACTCCAAGAGCCGCAGGTAACCGGGGTTCTGGAAGGCGGCAGGGTACAGATTCTGAAGAGCTTCCCGCGTTTCAGGAAGCACGATGCGCCTGGATTTCACGACGGCTGCGTCACTCCTGGTGCCACTCCACGTTCAGCCCATGCTGGTCGATGAGTTCCTTGACGCTCAGGTCGAGCATGGCCTGGTCGAGCCCAGCGGCGTTGCTCGCCGTGAGCTGGACTTCCATCTGCACCTGACCCTTGGCGTCCTTGAGGGCATTGAACACATCGAGCAGCGCGGGCATCTGCGTGAGCGTCACGTCAGGCAGGTTGAGGCGCACGTAGGTCACCTTTCGGGGGTCGGGCTTGCCACCCCCGCCGCTGGTCCCCGTTCCGCTGCCGGTGCCTGTACCGCCCCCTCCAGTCGTGGTGCCCCCGCTCCCAGTGCCGCCGCCTGTCGTTGTTCCGGTTCCCTGGCCTCCGGTTTCAATTTTGGGCCGGGGAATCGTGTTGGGCCGGGCCAGCCGGTAAGCCTCAGTGAAGAAGACGCTGCCCTCGTCCACCGGGTTCTTGCGGTCCCAGATGTTCTTGGGGTCCTGGCCAATGAACTGGCCCAGCTCGAACAACCCCTGCTGCACGCCCCGCACGACGGCCCCCTTCAGAGCCGCATCGGACTCCAAGAAGGGCAGGTGGGGCAGGCGGGTGAAGTATTCGCGGAGCTTGTGCAGTTCCAAGTAGGGCTCATCGGTGGGCCAGAGCTTCCAGGGGCCTTGCAGGAGCAGGGCAGGGTCAATGGCCGCGATGAGGAGGTCTTCCTGTTTGAGTACGTCCGTGACCGCTGCTTCCAGGGTCGGCCTGGTCTTGGCGTGGGCCGTGATGTCGATGTCCCGCCAGACTGACGCGCCCGCTTCGTTGGTGGTCGGCACGAAGAGGGACGTGTAGGCCGCCTTGGTCAGGTTGGGCACCATGTCCGTCTGCTTGCTCAGGCGGTCTTTGAGGTCCGCTTTCTGTTCCGGGCTGAGGGTCAGGGCGCGGTCCTTCTCGATGTCCTGCAAGGCGAGCAGGGTGCGGGCTGCCTCAATAGCGCGGGTGAAATCCCCGCCCTTGCCGATGAGGTACACCAGCGTGTTCTTGTGGATACGCGGCCCACCCCCCGCGTTCTGCTGGAGGACGCTGAGCTTGCGGTCACGGCCCTCGTGGTCCTCCAGGGTGGCATCGGGGCCGAGCAGAACCAGCTTGAAGCCGGTGCCGTCGGGCACGTCCTTGTGGCCCTCCGGCCAGACGAAGGGCTTGAAGAGGCTGGAGCCCGCCGCCTTCTGGGCCGCCTCGCGCACGAAGTCCAGCGCACGGTCACGCTTGACCTGCGCCGTGCGGTCTGCCAGCACGCTGTTCAGGTTGGCCTGGGCACGGAACACGTAATTCCCGTTCGCGTGCATGTAGTACAAGCGGTTCTTGAGCCGGTCCAGTGCGTCGGTAATCAGCATGGGGGTGATGCCTTCGGGGTGCATCAGCGCGAGGTTCAAGCCCGGCTTGGTGATGCCCTTTTCGGTGCCGCCGGAGTGCGAGGCCATGAACACCGCACTTGCCACCGTCTGCGCGAGCCGGAACTTGGCGTAGTTCCCGCCCTGCTCCTTGTCGAGCTGATAGGAGCGGCCACCGGGAGCGCTGAGGTCACTGGCCAACGCCCCGCGCCATTCGGCGTCTTGAAGGCTTTGCGTGACCGTGCTCTGCATCTCGCCTTCCTCTAGACCTACGTCGCCCAGGGAGATGAGCGGGCGGGCCGCGCCGGACAGGTAGCCGTGCTCGATGACGCGGGCCAGCAGCCGGAGGACGCCACGGGTCTTCTGGAAGGACTGCATGGAGCCCCACTGCTCGTACAGCAGGTCGATGAGTTCGGGGTGGAAGGGGAAGGCCCGCGTCATCTTCTTGCGGTACTCGGTGGTGCGGGCTTCCTGCGGCAAGTCGTCCTTGTGGGCGTCGAATAGGGCGCTGTACTCGGCAGCCACCTGAGCCGCTGCCTTTTCGTTGATGGAGTCGAAGAGGCGGCGGCGGATGACCTCGTAGATTTCCTCGCCCTGCACCGGCACGCGCACGGCCTGCACGCGCCCGAAGATTTTCTCCAGGCGGGCGAATACGTCGGGGGCCTGCTCGTGGTCGTAATACTCGATGTGCGATTCGGGGAAGGTCGTGACCAGGGCCACGCCCTCCACACCCGCCACGGCTTCCGTCAGGCTTTGCAGGAAGGCGAAGGTCTGGGCCTGGAGGGTGGTTTCCCCGACGCGCTTCCCGGCGGCCTTGACCTGGTAGACCAGCAGCTCGTCCATCAGGATGAGGGCGCTCGTCTTCTTGCCCCGCGCGAAGTTGAACAGCTTGATGAGGTCGTCCTTGCTGGGGGCGATGCCGGATTCGTCAGCGACCCTCAGCAAGTCGTAGCCGTCCTTGCCACCGAGCCCGTAGGCCATCTCGCCCCAGAGGGTGCGCAGAGTCAGACCGTCCACGTTCCGGCCATTGGGGTCGAGCTGGGTGCCCACCAGGACCGCCACACGGGTCCGGGGCACGTCGTTCAGGCTCGCGGCCTTCAGAATCGCGGCGCGGTCGGTGTCCTCGATGTCGGCGTGGTGCTTGACGAGGTGATACAGGGCAATTAGGGCGTGCGTCTTGCCGCCGCCGAAGGGGGTCCGGAGCTGCACCACCGACTCGCCGCCCGTCCCCGCCAGCCGCTTGAGGGTGTCGGCCAGGACCGCCGTCAGCTCCTTCGTCAGGTAGGTCTTCTTGAAGAACAGGTCGGCGCGGCGGTACTCCAGCGGCGCACTGCCGTCGTCGCGGACCACGTCGTCGAGCTTGGCCGCGAAAGTGTTTTCGTCGAACTGCCCCTTGCGGATGTCCTCGTGGGGCTGGGCGTGCTTCCACCAGGGCTGGAGCGCCGGGTCGTGGGCGACGGTCGGCTTGTCCGCCTTGCTGCCTGTGAGCAGCCCGTCGCGGAGCGTCTTGACCTCTGCCGCCTTCTTTTCCTCGTTCATCAGGACCAGCAGCCGCGCCATGTTGTCCAGTGCCCGGTAGGCGTCGTCGTCCGACACGGGCTTCTGGTGGGCGTAGTCGTGCCGGACTTCCGCGATTTCCTGTGCCCAGGTCACCGCCTTGCTGTGCTGGTTGCCAAACAGCGGCTTGAAAATGTCCTTCTGGCGCAGAATCACGTCCCCGAAGTGGGTCACGTCAATCAGGTCTTCGGGGGCCTTGACGTTCCCGGCCTCAATGGTGTTTCTGACGTTGTTCTGCTTCTGGAACGACAGCGACTCCATGAACTGCTCGAACCACGCCTTACCCTCGCCGTAGGTTTCCCGCAGCTTGCTGCTGACGTACCCACGCACCGCTCCTGCGTAGCTGAAGACCGCCTTGCCGAAGACTTCCTGTACGTTGCTCATGCATTCACCCCGAAGAGGGTCGCCACCGCGTCACCCGTGGGCTTGGGCAGGTTGTCACGGATGGTCAGCAACTCGTGCAGCGCCCGCCCGTCATCCACGCCTTCCTGCACTTCGGCCAGGGCCTGCATGGTCTGCCAGAAGGCTTCTTCGTTGAGGTAGCTCACTGCCCCCAGGTAATCCGACACCGCCTGACGGCTCCCGCCGCCCAGCAGCGCCACGGCACGGTACATGGCGTCCACCATTGGCACCTTCTCGCCGTGCTTGCTGACGCCGAGGTTCTTATCCTTGCCCCGCGCTTTGATGCCCTGCACGGTCGCCTTCTCACCCTTCACGGTCACCAGTCCGACAATCTCGCCCAGTTCGATGCCCACCGACTGCGCCAGCTTGCGGGCCTCGTCGGACGGCAGTTCGGGGCCGTAGCCCCACAGGGACAGCAGGGCGAACTGGGTCGGCGCGTCCACCGCGCCCAGGCTTCTGGCCCCCAGCACCTGCTCCAGCGCGAACTCCATGACGATTTTGCGAACCTCGTCGAGAAACTCGCCCACGGTCACGACCTCGCCACTCATGCGGCGCACCTCGTCGTGCCTGCTGTACGCCTCCAGCCCCGGCCCGATGGCCGACATGAAGAAGTCCGCGCCGCGAATGCCGGACTCCCAGAACTCGGCCAGTTGGGGCTGAATGGCCGCAATCATGTCCCGGCGAACATCGTTGAAGTAGCCGACGCCGCCGGAGGAACGCTTGGTGCAGTTGATGAAGGTGGAGGAGGCGAGGGCGGCAGAAGCCTGTGCCCGCATTCGCGTCGCCATTTCTGTTCGCAACGGCCAAGATGCTTCGACACGGAATCCTGCGCGAATAAGCGCTCCAATCAGTGTCTCCCAGGCTTCTGTGGACTTGTGAGCAAAGACGATGGTAGCTTCGCCGCTGGGCTTGAGAACGCGGTGCATCTCGGCAAACGCCTGGGCCATCATATCTTCGAAGAACGCTTTGGCTCTGATGTTATTGCCGTTATGTCGCAGGGGATGCTGAATAGCCTCCTGGGACTTAGGTGTAGTAGGCGTACGGAAATGTTCAGGGTAGATATGGCCGACACTACGTTTGAGCCAAACATAGAAAAAATCTGATAGATCAGCATAAGGAATGGCATCGTAATAAGGTGGGTCTGTAACAATTGCGTCAACTCCACCATCTGATAAGGGAATACGTGTTGCAGAGCCGCGTATGACTTCGGCTGGCGCGGGATTTGAATAAGATGCGTGTTGCACAACGCGTTCTACCCACTCCATTGCACCTAGCCAATCCCCCGTTTGACCGCTAAATGGGTTGACCTCCACATAGTCCCAGACCATTGGTAATGCTTGTCGTGAGAAAACTCCTTCTAATTTTTCGCCTACGTTGTGCCACCTACAGAGTGTCGCCGCAGCATTTGCTTGTCTATCTAAAACAACTCCAAGATTCGTTGCCACTGCCTTCCCATATTCCTCGTCCGCCCATTTGCCAGCAGCTTTAGCATGGGCTTGGCGGACATGCTGAGCCAAAGTAACCAGTGCTAGAGACTGGCGGGCATTGAATAAGCTGCCCCAGGTACCGAGGCCGTAAAGCGGAGCATTGAATACACCTGACCATTCGATGATTGGCTCCTGCGGTATGGCGGGCAAGCCATCGAAAGTCGTTTCGGCTTCAACTTCGTGCAAACGCTTTCGCGCAAGCTCAAATACCTCTACATCGGCGTCAGTAGCTACGCGGTAACTCTTGCCCTGACTGCCCGGCGTGGACAGCACCACCGTCAGCATCCGCTCGCCTAACTTTCCAGCCTTGCCGCTGGCGCGGAGGTACTTGCCGTCAGCAATGCTCCCGCAAACGGGACAGTTGGCGTTGTCGCGCTGCATGGTCCCGGTTTCGGGCCAATCCTCGCCTTTGCCTACGGTCACTACCTCAAAGTCCACTCGCCGCTCGGCCTGATTCACCACGGGCTTGAGCGCCAGACTCTTCCCCGTCTTCTTCGCCAGCCACCACTGCCGCACCATCGGCACTTCGGCGCGGCAGGCGGGGTTGGTACACGTCACCGTCCTCGCCCACAGGTACGCGACGGGCACCTTGCCGTCCTCGTCGGGCGGGTAGAACTCCTGCAACTCGGCGCGGGCCTTGTCCAGCACCCATTCGCCCCAGTAGCGCACGTCGGTCGCCAGCGGGTTTCGCCTGTACGCCTGTTCCCACAGGCCCTCGCTGCTGCCGAAATCGAACCCGACCTGCCGGGTGGCCTTGCCCTTGTTGCCTTTGCTGACCTTGCCGGTCGCCAGCGCGGCAGCCTGCCGGTCCTTCTCGCGGATGTATTCGGGCACGGGGCGGCTGTTTGGTTGACCAAACTTCTGCGGGAACTCCAGCGTGGCCTTCTGGATGATGTGCGCGACGGGGTTCAGGTCCAGCGAGTAGACCTCGCAGCCCAGGCGCAGGGCTTCCAGGGGAATGGCTCCACCACCGCCGAACGGGTCGAGCACCTTGGGCGGAACGCCGCCGTTGGCCTCCAGCACCCGGCGACGGGCTTCCAAGATGTGCTCGTTGTTGCCGTCCTTAACCGCCTCCCAGGGGACGATTTTCTTGACCAGCTCGTAGTTCTCGTCGGTGTCCGGCACCAGCGTGGCGAAGACAGCAGCGCGGCTGGCCGCCAGCGGGCGACGCGCCCACCAGATGTGCAGGGTGGAAATATGGCCGTGACGGATACTTTTTTCACGCGCCGACTCGGTGCTGACCTCAGCCAGTGGGAGTCGGTGCTCGATAAGACGCTTGTAGCCCATGCTGGGGTCAGGATAGAGCGCGAGAGTATATCAGGCGTCCCACAGTGCGGCAGGAACAGCAAAAACGCCCGCCGGGTGGGGGCGAGGGGCACCGGAACCAGGCTTTCTTCGAAGAAAGATGCAGAGGAGAGACTGGCATTCAGGGCATATATGGGCAATGAGATAAGGGCAGCCCGATGCCGACCCGCGCAGTGAGACTTGCTGCTCAAAATCGTGCGTCGAAGTTGCGGAGACGTGTTAGCGTCCCACGCGTATGAAGCTCAACTTTGCCAAAGCGTCTGCCGTCTTCTTCGGGCTGACCACCGCCGGACTCCTCGTGTACACGACCGTGGGCGCTCAGGCCAATACGAACACGTTCCGCGTTACGGACATCCGGTACGACGAGAGCATGGGCAACAAGGAGCCACTGCCGACGTTCCCCAAGGGCTGGAAGCTCATCAGCGTGAGTAACGGAGAAAAGGCCAACACAAACACCCTCTGGTTCCAGGCTCCAGATGGAAACATCTATATGCTGTCGGGATTTACGGATAGGCGTGAGTTCATTATTGACAGGACAGCCTATAAGCTGAATGCCCGCTGAGACGGCGTTCCCGCTGCCCTGGCTCACGCAGCGGTGCGTGGGCCAGCTTCGTTTGGCCGACCAAACCGGGCATTCGGGCAGGGTGCGCGCCGGATTGGGCTTGTGTACATTTCCGAATTGATTCCGAGTAGCTGGCAGCTATACGGGGCGAAATTGCCGTATAGCACACGAGTCGGGCACAGGGTAGCAGTGCCGCTAGCCGCTAACGTTCCGAATTGATTCCGAGTTGGTTTCCGAGTTGGGGAGTTCGTAGTACGCAGCCCGGCCCCGCCCGACGAGGACGATGGCTTCCTCTGCCCGCAGCCGCCGTAGGAGATAATCAGCCTGATTGCTCGCCAGGCCAGTAAGTTCCATGAGCTGCGAGCGAGTGATGCGCCCATTCCTATGCACGTAGTCGAGAACCCGCTCCTCGTCCTCCATGTCCTCGGCTTGTTTGCGACGGTTGTAATCGTCGAGCAGGCCAAGTGCCTCGTACACGCTGACGCTCAAGTGGTACGAGCGGCGAGCGCGTCCCCGGCCTTCGACGAGTCCCCAGTCCACCAGCTCCTCTAGAACGGCACGAGCACGCTGCTCGTCCTGCCCGATGAGGCTGGAAGTTTCCTGTGGGGTCAATTCCCTCGACTTCGAGAGGTGGTGCATCACCAGCAGGTGCGCCCAGTTCAGGTTGCGGTCCTTCTGACGTGCCTGGAGGACGAGTTCAGCGAACTTCGCATCCGCCTCCCCACCGGGAATCGTGACCCGAACGCTGCTGACGGTACCGCTGTAGGAGGGGGCGGGCCGTCCCAGGCTCAACACGTCGTCGAAGATGCGCGGCACGCCGCGTCCCGTTCGCTCTACCAGCCCCAGACGCTTGAAGATATCGGCAAGAAGCGGGTTGCGGGGCTTGGGCTCGCTGGTGAGCAGGTTCTGGACCGAAATCCCGTTCACGAACCCACCGGGGCTGGCAATCAGGAGGCGGTCATCATCCTGAAACTGGAAGTACACCGCGTTCAGCAACGAGTAGTCACGGTGGACGAGCGCGTTGGCGAAGGCTTCCCGGACAGCCCGGTCCGGGTAACGGGGAATGGCGACGCGCTGCTGTGTGTCATCGAAACGGACCTCACGCTCCGGATTACGTGCCTTGAAGAAGCTTTCGTACAGCTCCCAGACGCGCAGCAGTGGCTCTCGCGAGAAGTCATTGGCCCCCACGTCCCCGCCCCGCTTGAGTTCCTGAAACGCGACCTCATGGCCGCGCACGTAGGTGTCGAGCATCTGCTTGGTGCCCGCGAGGAGGACCCCTGCCACCGTGGGAATCAGTTCGTCTTCCTCACTCTTCACTAGAGTCAGTGCCTTGGCCAGTTCCTCGTCGGTCAATGTGAGCAGTGCCTTATCGGCTTGCAGTTGCCGCTCGACGAATGCCCGAATGCGGTCGAGCTCGGCCCGCGACAGATGCCGAAAGCGCAGCTCCGACACGAGTTGCTCGGTGTGGTCGTATTGTCCACGCACCGACAGCAACGAAGGAATCTCCTGCGGGTAGATGACGCGGCACTGCGGGTCTCCCCAGGCATCGTGCTGCCGCTGAAGGATGCGCCCCTGACTGGTCGAGACGAGCGAGGCGGCCTTCCGGACGTGGATGACGGCGACCTGCCCCTCTGCCGCGTCCACGAACTCGGCTTGGATGTCCGGTTTCGCGTTGCCTTGCAGGACGTTCTTCAGGTAACCACTGAGCCCTGTGGCAGGCCTGCCCCTATGCTTGGCGTGCAGGCCGGTGATGGTTCCGTCATCCTCCACGCCGAGAAGCAGCTTTCCGCCCTCGGCGTTCGCCAGGCACACGACAGCTTCCTGAAGGTCGTCGTCTGAAAGCCCGTTTGTCTTGTCAGGAGTATCGCTCTTGAACTCCACCTCAAAGGTTTCGCCCTGGGCGATAAGGTCACGGAGTTCCTGCTCGGTCATCAGGCACAGCATATGGGGTGGTGCAGTTCTGGGACCGGGGGTTGGGCGGTCAGGTCAGTACAGCCGCTGCCGTGCCCGTACCTGCGACATGGCCTGCGAGAGCCCACCGTGGGGGTCATCGGCATCCTTCAAGGGGATGAAGAACTGGGCGCTGATGCGGAAAGGGTCACGCCCCAGGTAGTCGTCGAACACTTCGGCTGCATCTTTTGCCGCCTGAGCCGGGGTCTTCGCCATATGTCGGGTCTGCTCACTCAGAAACCGCTGGAACGCGCTCTCGAAGCGCGTTGTGAAGTCACTCCGCAGATGCTCGCGCTCCTGATGAAGCTCCTGCTCGAATCTCTGGCGGGCCTGCCGCTCCATGTAGCCCAGGAAGGTCTTAATGCTCAGCATGTCTTCGGCCCGCAGGACGTACAGGCCGCTGATACCGGGTACGTCTACCATTCGGTCGCCGAGCTTGCGCCGCTCAGCGCTGATGAACTTGCGAAAGCGGGTGGCGAGGCTGGTGTCGGGGTCGATGAACTCCACACTGGGGTAGCGCACCCGGTCGCGCTGTGCCTGTTCGTTGCCGTGGCCCAGCCAGTCGGGCGGCATGGTGAACTGGCCACCCAGAAGCTTGAACGAGAGGCGCAGCGCGAGCACACCGAGTTCCGCCTGGTCAAGCAGCAGTTCGCGGAACGCTTCCTGTTCCTGCACCAGCCGGGTCAGTTCATGCTGAACATCGCTGGGGTTGAACGGCCTGCTGGTGCTCCAGAGATACTCCAGCTTCGTCAGGGCCGCAGGAGTGAGCGGATGCGGGCCGCTCATGGCCTCGACCTGACGGCTGTGTGCCCCGCCGTCCTCTCCCAGCTTGGACAGGTTGGCGCTGCCGAGCCACAAGACCCCGCCCTCGTGCTCACGGGCGTAGACCTTGGCGTGCAGATTCGGCAGACGGCGGACCTCCACACCCCACTCCATGAATGCCTGCACGGCGTCGAGACTGGACATCCCTTTCAGGAAATCCTCGGCGTGACCCCGAATCAGGAGCCGGTCGCCCCTCTGCACGCTGCCCAGGAGGTCGGCGTGGCGGGTGGTGAGCCAGGGCGTAACCAGCCAGCGGCGTCCCGGACCGTCCAGGTCCTGAAGAGTGGCCCGCCAGCCCTCGGCCAGATGAACCAGGTCGGGGGCTGAAGGGGCGGCGCTGGGCTTCTCTCCGGCAGGGACGAGGACGGTCTCAAAGAGGCTCTGCTGGTCGCTCATGCGTGCTCCTGGGGCCGCGCCCCTGCCCGCTGCCACTCTTCGGTGGAGATGACGTAGTGCAGCACCGTGACTTCCTGGCCGGGCGTGAGGTTCGCGGCGGGGTTGCGAACGATGGTGAGGGTGGGATTCGCGCTGAGGGCGTTCGTCACCACGTAGAGGAAGTAGCCGTCCTTCAGCCGTCCAGCGGTAATCCACTCGTTGGGAGTCAGGACAACGGGGCCGACCCCAGCACGTCCCTTAACCTCGATGTAGCGGGTTTCCTGGGGAAGGTCACTGGCGGCTGGAACCTTCCCGACACTCCGGATGTCGTATCCGACGTTCTCGGCACTGACATCGGCGGGCGTTCGGCCCTGGGTGCGCTCGTACTCCTCAGCCACCCGCATCCCGGCGAGTTCCACGGCCTTACGCACCGCCGGGTCATCCTCATTCGGCAGGTTCTGGGTGGTGGGCTGGAGGGGCCGCAGGTAGGCCAGGGCCAGAGGCTGTGCTGGTTCGGGAATGAGCTGGGACTCCTGCTCCAGTTCGGCCAGGAAAGCGCGTTGACGCTCCTGAAGCCCCCGCAGGCGGCGCTCCTCCTGGGTGATGGCAAGCTTCATGTCGTCGCCCTGTGCAGCCTTGAGCTTGTGCTGGGTGAGCTTGCGGGTGGATTCCCGGAGCAGGTGTTCCAGGCTGCGGGTCCCGTACCGATGACGGATGTCCACTTCCCGCAGGCGTTCGCCCCGCACCTCGTTCTCGTAGGGTTCGAGTTGCGTCTCCAGCAGCCAGTTTTCCAGGCTCTCCGACACACCCTCACCATCGGGGACGCTGCCCTCGCCCTGTGGGGCAGGCAGGGCGTCCACCAGCAGTCGGGGGGAGACCAGCGTGGGCATCTCTTCCGCCCTCTGCTGCACGGCGAACAGGCGGCGCGACGCGGTGCTGCCCTGACCGTCCACCACCGCGAGTTCATAGAAGCCGAGCAGGGCGTCCCCCGTCAGGCCATCGAGTTCGAAGGTCGCGCCCCGCTGCATGACCGGCTGGGCCAGAGCCAGCGTCTCCTGAAGGACCAGGTCGAACAGGGGATGACCGGGGGCCAGGAAGTCGGCGTCGTAGGCCGCCCGCTTGTCGAACGTGGTCTTCGGGTACTCGCTGCGGACGTTGTGGGCCTTGCTCCGCAACTCGTAGGGCACCCGCATGGTGTAGAGGCCGTCCTGCCGCAACGTGGCCCTTCCCCCCAGCTTCTCCAGGGCCTGGACAAAGAAGCGGGCGGTGTACTCCGGCTGGATGCGGGTCAGTTCGCTCTGTTCGCGGTCGGCCCGCAGGCGCGAGAGGTCCACGTCGCGCTTGGCGAGGGCTTCCAGCGTGACCTCCTTCAGGTACTCCACCCGATCAGGCGAGAGCCGGGCGGACACCATCGCCTGAATCTCGGCCAGGGAGCGGCGGCCCAGCAGGTGCTCCAGCATGAGCTGTTCGAGGTCCACGTCACCCAGCAGTTCGCCCACCACGTCATACACGCGGTCGCTGCCAAGCTGCTCGCGCATGACCTCCAGCTTCTGCAACACCAGGGTCAGCACGTCCCCTTCGCGGGTGCCTTCCGCGATGAGGTTGTGGATGTTCACCTCGTACTTCTGCCCGTAGCGGTGGATGCGGCCCATGCGCTGTTCCAGTCGCGTGGGGTTCCACGGCAGGTCGTAGTTCACCATCACCGAGCAGAACTGGAGGTTGATGCCTTCGCCTGCGGCCTCCGTCGCCACCATGACCTGAGCCGAATCCCGGAACTCGTGCTCCCGGCCCACCCGTTCCTCCAGGCCCATGCTGCCGTCGATGTGGGTGACCGCGTACCCCTGCTTGTGCAGCACGCCGACCAGGAAGTTCAGGGTGTCCTTGTGCTCGGTGAAGACGAGCAGCTTCTCACCGTTCAGTTTGCCCAGCACTTTCAGCAGTTCCAGGAGTTTGCGGTCCTGCTCCAGCTTCGCCAGCGTGCGGGCCTCACGGCCCAGCGACTCCAGCTCGCGAATTTCGGCCTCAAGCTGGGGCAGATTGCGGGCCAGCGTCAGCCGCTCGGCGAGTCGGTCCTCCAGCTCCCAGCGCTCCTCTTCGGGGAGGTCTTCCAGCTCGTCCTCGGTGTAGCCCAGGTAGGGGTCGTCCGCCAGCTTGTTCACGTCGTCCCGCAGGGCCTGGAGACGCTTGAGACGGTTCTCCAGCGAGCGGTTGATGGCGTAGGAGCTGCTGGCGAGTCGCCGTTGCAGCACGGTCATCGCCAGCCCCACGTTGCGCCTGCGGTCGTCCCACGCCTTGCGGAAGTGCTTGGTGACGTAGTCGGTGACCCGGTCGTACAGGGCGCGTTCGCTGGGTGACAGACGGAACTGCGGCGTGTGGACGTAGCGGGGCGGGAACAGCGGCTTGCCGTCGAAGTCGGTCATGTCTTCCTTCAGACGGCGCAGCATGATGGGGTTCTCGCCCTTGCCCGCAGCTTCCCGAAGCAGCCCTGTGGTGGCGAACAGGTCAGGTTCGAGGAGTTCCAGCAACAGACGGAACTTCTCGTCGTCCCCCTGATGCGGGGTGGCGGTGAGCAGCAGCATGTGGGCACTGGTCTGCGCGAGCACCTCGCCCAGCTTGTACCGCTGGGAGCGCTTGATTTCCGAGCCGTACTTCGTGGCGGAGAGGCGGTGCGACTCGTCCACGATGACGAGGTCCCAATGAACCCGGCGAAGGTTGTCCAGATGCTCGTCCCGCTTGGCGAAGTCCACGCTGGTGACGACCAGGTTCTCCTCCTCCCAGGGGTTCTCGCCGTAGGCCAGTCCTGCCACGTCCCGGTTGATGACCTGGAACGTCTCACCGAACTTGTCGTGCATCTCGCGCCGCCACTGGTCAGTCAGGTTGGCTGGAGTGACGATAAGTACCCGGTCGAGCAGTTTGCGGTAGCGCAGCTCTTTGAGCAGCAAGCCGCCCATGACCGTCTTCCCAGCCCCAGGGTCGTCGGCCAACAGGAAGCGGATGCGGGGGCGCTTGAGCAGCACCCCGTACACGGCTTCGAGCTGGTGCGGTAGGGGGTCAATTCGGCTGGCCGAAACGGCGAAAAAGGGGTCGAAGGTGTAGCCGAGCTGGATGCGCCGGGCCTCGACGCCCAAGGCGAACAGCTCCGGGTCGCCAGCGAAGTCCGTGCGCTGGTCGGCCACAAGTTGGGTCAGCGCGTCCATAGCGGCCCCATCGAGCATTCGCTGGTGGATGCGCCGGGTGGTCAGGCCCTCAGCAGTGACTTTATGCCGCGTTCCTGCCCGCTCAACACGGATGACCCGCACTGGCTCCGGAAAGATGGGCGAGCGCAGCGGGCGGTCGAGCAGCCGGTCGAATGTGGTCATGGGGGAACCTCGCCTTAGACAAGCACGAATGCAGGCCGAGAGCGAACGATTCTGCCCATGACAGCCAGTGCCGGAGTCACCCCGTGGGGGTATTGACTCTTGCGGCGGAGCACACGATTATTTGTGTTCAATCGAAGGTGGCTCTGGAATTGTCCCACGAGGAGCCATCTGGGAAGCCCCATCAGTTGCCGAATGGTAAGGCCGAAGCAGGACAACGTTGAGACCACCGAGTTGGGACACGGAGTGGAGAGGCGTTGAAAACCCAGTAAGCGCGCCGGACTGCTCTCCGCAGACCGCGATGCTGGAGTGTGAACCTTAAGGGTTCGCAGCCTGACTTCGGACACACCATGTCCAAGCCCACTTGAAAGTGCGGCTGGTGAATCTTCACGCTCCTGAGCATCCCGGCGCATGTCTTCCGCCGAGAGTCTTCGGACTCTCCCCCAGATGCCACAGGAGGCACCCCATGACCCTTCCCAGCAACGTCTACTTACCCAACACTCTCGATACACTTCTTCATTACTTGGATGACTGCCTTGACGAGCAGATTGATAGGGTTCGCCGTGCCTATGTCCAGGCCAATTTTGCAGCCATGGGTGATGATGCTCAGCCTGCTCCGGCAAGTTTGAAACGGGAACTGAACCGGCTGCTGGCCCGTAAGAACGAGGTTGCTCTCGCAAGCTTCCGCCTTTACCAGGAATACAAATTGGATGACCTAGAGGACTTGGACGAACAGGTTGAAACCCCTGGGTCTGTGGGCCGAGTCCTACCGGTTCGCCCTCTTACGAACTCAGACGAGGAAATCCCTCTTTTCTAATGATGAGGGCCTCTGAACTCGACGGTCTTCGGCAGAGCATCCAGGACCAGGCTCATCAGCTTGCTGTGTGCCTGCTGCCGAAGCTGGAGGCTTACCTTGCTTACAAGCAGGTGCGTCATGACCTGCTCACCAAGCGTTACGAGCGTGTGGAGCGCAAGACAGAGAACATCACCGACCCCATGACGGAGCGAAGTCAGAAGCTGCTTGCCGAGTACGAGCGACTGAGCGAGCAGCACGCTCGGAGCGAGGAGGAACTGGACGACCTAGAGAATCTGGTGCTTGAACCTCTCCGTGAGGCTCAGGACGTGCTGGAGCGATTGGTGGGGTGAAATGCCCAGGAGAGGAGGGCGCGGTGCCCTCCTCTCCTTCCAGACATCTAGAGCTTGGCCAGCAGCTTGGCCTTGAATGCCTTGAACTCCTCGTCGTCGAGCAGCCCCCGCTCCCGCATCTGGGCCAAGCGTTCCAACTCGTCGGCTATGGAAAAGGTGGTGGCTGGGGCTGAACTTGGAAACGGGGTGGGCGCTTGCTCCTGCGCGAAGAGATGTCTGACCTCGGCCATATGGTCCACGGCCTTCTGGGCGTTTAGTGCACCGGCGTGGACGCTCAGGCCGCCCCATACCTCGAACTTCACCCGCTGCTTGACGCCGTTGATGCGGCAGATGACAACCAAAGTGTTCTTGAGTCGGTGAACGTCATTATCCGAGCCTCCTGCCAGGAAGCTCCGCATCATGCTGACCTTGAAGTTGTCCAGGTCCAGGTCATAGATGTCCGTGTACGGAATACGCACGACGGTGGGGAGCTTCAGCCAGACCAGTTCATCCTGGCTCAGGTACAGGTGTCCGCCGTCGATGATGTCTGGGAACCCCGGATAGCCACCGTGGTAGTTGGCTGCAACGTTGAACTTGACGACGCCAGGGACATGCTGGGCAAGAAGAGCATCCTGTTCAGTTTGCCGCGCCGCCAGTTCGGCCTCGGTCACTTTGCGCTGTTCCTCAGCCTTCTGCTGGTATTCGGTCAGCCGTTTCTGACCCTCGGTCCCCAGTTCAGCAGCAACTTCAGTGGCCTTTTTTCCGATTTCCTCGACTTTTTTCCAAAACGACATCTCGTTACCTCACCAGCCCAGCTTGGGGCGGGACATGATGCACTCGTAGCTGGCTGTCGTGGTGAAGTTCCCGCCAGACGTTGCGCGACGGCAACTCTCGGTCTTCCAGCCCCATGCCCCCAGTTTGTTCATCTCCTCGTTGAACGTGTAGTCGCTCGGTGCGGTCGTCATGTACTCGTACTTGGGCCGGTGGGTCAGTTGGAAGGCCAGCAACACCAGCAGGATGACGTTGGTTGCCATCAGGGTGCGCGGTAGGTACTTCAAGAACCCCGTGTCGGGCCGGGTGGATTCCTGGCGAGCAGGAGGGGCTGCTGGTGTGGTCTGCTGAGTCCCTGGAGCAATAGGGGCGGCTTCATTCGGCATCTGGGCGGTGGGAACGGTGTGGCGTCCGGTCATGCGGGCATCTCCTGTACAGAAAGCTCGGCCTGGACAGTGGAATCCTGGCCGGTGATGTGCTGCGTGATGTGTTCGGCGCTTCGCAGGTAGGCGACGAAGACCAGGATGGCTGTACCGGCCACCAGCAGGCCCAGCCAGCCTCCAGAGAAGAAGTTGTAGAGACCATGGATGGTGGCCGCGACGCCTAGGCCAAGCAACACCAGTGCGGTGCGCCGTTGCGGGGCCAGCAGGCTCAGGCCGAGGTAGTACCCGGCGATGCCGCTGAAGACGCAGTGCAGGAAGGGCAGGCTGATGAGCCGCAGGAATTCCATGATGACGTAGTTCCCGCTGCCCACCACCCCGTAGGCCATGCCAATGGTGTTGAGGTCGGTATAGCTGATGGAGTACGCCACCGCTTCAGCGACCCCGAAGGCGAGCCCGCTGATGCCAGCGTAGAAGGCCGCTTCGCGGGGCGTGCGGATTTCCCGCAGCTTTACCGCCAGCCAGAAGACCGGCAGCAGCTTGACGGCTTCCTCGACCAGCCCGACTCCTGCGACAAAGCCCACCAGCCGCAGAGGGCTGAAGGACCATTCGGTCGCGTCGTACAGCACGCTGATGAAGGGCAGCTCCTGAAGCAGCAGGACGAGCAGCACGCCGACGATGGCGGTGAAGGTCCCGGTGATAAGCAGGTTGCGCCGCTTCAGAGTGCCGGGTTGGACCAGCAGCCAGAGGACGTAGCCCCAGAGCAGGGCGAAGTACGTGCCGATGGCCCAGGCCGCATTGTGGATTTCGGCGTCTCTGCCCCAGAGGTAGGCCAGGGACAGCGGGAACAACGCGAAAAAGAGCAGGGCCTGGACCCAGCGCATTTTCCAGGGTTGGTCGCCCAGCCACCGCTGCACGGGAAAGAGGACCTCGAAGGGGAGGGCCTTGAAGTCGTCAATCAGGTTTTGGATGGGCCGCTCCGACCGAGGCAGAGGGACGAGCGGTGTGGCAGTTCCATCGGGTGGAGGTGGGGGGAACGTGACTGGGGGAGAGGATGGGTCAACGACAACAGTGGGATTCGGGTCAGTCATGGCCTTTACCCGCAGGGTAGGAGTAAGGAGGAGCCGCTGAGACGCAAATCCAGCAGTTCCCCCCCATATCCCCCAATCTCAGGTCAGTTGCCCTGCCACCCAGTTGGGCGCGACAGGACCGCCAGAATCGGATGATCGTCTTCCATCTTCGCCCGTCGCCTTTGGTGCTGGGCGAAGAGCCGGGTGAGCTGGGCCATGTCTGGGCTGTCCAGGTCGTCGTCTCCATGGGGAGCCATCAGCAGGCTGAGGGCATTCAAGTTGCCCAAGACTTGCAGGTAAGCCTGGGCAACGGGGGTGGGAACGTCGCTCTCGGACAGACGGGCGCGGACCTGCTCAACAAAGGTGAAGTACATCGGGTTCCTCCAAAGGAAAATCCCCCGGCTGCCGGAGGGCAGACCAGAGGAGGAGAGGTTTATGCGAGTTTTTCGCTGTGGTGGAAGCCTTTATTCAGGAATCCACTGAACGATTTCCGGTCGTTGTATCCCTGGAGCCTTCAAACCCGCTCTGGGACGGCTTTCCCACGTATGCACTAGGGGCGGTATCGTGTGCTCTACAAGGGTTTTGACAGGAGGACGAAATCGTTTTATATTGTCCTGAACGGCATTTGCGAAGTTGGTAGAGCAAACGACTGAAAATCGTTGGGTCGCCGGTTCAAGTCCGGCCCTGGCCACCAAGAAAACCCCGCACTGGGCGGGGTTTTTGCTGTTCATGCCGAGGAAGCAAAACCCCCGGCCAGCTCCGGCCGAGGGTTGAAGGCGCGGTGTCGGCTCAGTCGGCCGCGCCCGCCGGGGCCAGCACCGGCGCGAAGCTCTGGCTGGGGCCGAAGGTCTCGGTAAAGCGGCGCTCGGCGGGCACGTTCAGGCGGTCCAGGATGACCTCCACTGCCCGCGTGAACCCTTCCGGGCCGCAGTAGTAGTACTCGGCGTCGCCCTGCGGCAGGTGGGGGCGCAGCGTTTCCAGCCGGATCAGCCCGGCCTCGTCGTGGTGCTCGCCGGGGCGGTCCTCCGCGCCCACCTCGGTGTAATAGACCAGCTTGCGGATATTCGGGTAGATGCGGGCCACCTCGTTGACATGCTCGCGGAAGGCGTGGGCCGAGGCCCCCAGCGCCGCGTGGACGAACAGGACCGGGCGGGTCGAGCCGGAGGCGACCAGGGTGTTCAGCATGCTCAACATCGGCGTAATGCCCACCCCACCACTCAGCAGCACGACCGGACGGTCCGAGTCTTGCAGGAAGAAGTCGCCCGCCGGGGTGTGGATCAGCAGCTCGTCCCCCTCCTGAATGTCGTCGTGGAGGTAATTGGAGATCAGGCCGCCGGGCGCGAACGGCTCGGTCTGGGGGGCCAGTTCACGCTTCACGGCGATGCGGTACCTGCGGCCGTTGGGCGCGTCCGAGAGGCTGTACTGACGAATCTGGTCGCGCTCCTGCGCCGGCACCCGCACCTTGAGGCTGAGGTACTGCCCTGGCCGGAAGGGGGGAAGCGGCTGCCCGTCTACGGGTTCGAGCACCAGCGAGGCGATCACGCCGCTCTCCTGCACCTTGTGGGTCACCCGGAAGGGCTTGAAGCCGCGCCAGCCGCCGGGCTGCTCCGCCGCCTGGGTGTACATGCCGCCCTCCACCCCGATCATGATCTCCGCAAGTTGCCCGTAGGCCGCCGCCCAGGCGTCCAGAATCTCGGGCGTGGCGGCGTCGCCCAGCACGGTGGCGATGGCCCCCAGCAGGTGCTCGCCCACGATGGGGTAGTGCTCGGGCTGCACCTCCAGGCTCACGTGCTTGTGCGCGATCCGCCCCACCATGCCGCCCAGCCGCTCGGGATGGTCGATGTACGCCGCATAGGCCAGCACTGAGGCCGCGAGGCTGCGGGCCTGCCGCCCGGTCTTCTGGTTGGCCGGGTTGAAGATGTTCAGCAGTTCCGGGTGCGCGGCGAACATGGAGGCGTAAAAGGTGCGCGTGATCGTCTCGCCGTGCGCTTCGAGCGCCGGGACGGTGGCCTGGACGAGGGCGGTCTGTTGGGGGGTCAGCATGGTGGGGAAGTCTCCGGGAAAGGGAAAGAGGAGGAGAAAGGGGAAGTGGGCCTCAGCCCAGGTCGAGCAGCGTGACGAGGACGCGGGTGCCGTCTTCCAGCGCCCGGCTGGAGAACAGGCCGGAGGTCTGGAGGTGGAGCACCTCGCCCGCCGGGACTTCGTGCTCCCGCCCGTCCACGCTCAGGCGCAGCCGCCCGCGCAGCACGGCGACGACCACGGCCTGTCCGGCGTGGGTGTGGGGGGGCAGGCCCTCGCCCACGCGGTACTCGAACAGCAGGGCGCGGCCCGCCGGGGTCTTCACGAGCACCTGCGGGGAAAGGGGACGGGGGTCAGTGGACATGGGGAGCCTCCGGTGGGGTGGCGAGGGCATGGCGTTCGAGGTTGGGGTGCATCCGGCGGGCCAGCCCCAGCAGGGCGGCGGCCTCGGCGGCGGGCAGTTCCTCGCCCAGCGTCTGCTCCCACAGGGCCAGCCAGCGGCCAAAGTGCGCCGGGCCGATGCCCAGGCTGGTGTGCGCCGGGCCGGGTTGCCCCCGGTACGCGCTCGGCCCCCCCGTCACCGCCCGCCAGAACCCCTCCAGCCGGGCAATGTGCAGCGGCCAGCCGCCACGCGGAAAAGGACCGATCCGCGCGAACACCGGGCCGAGCAGGTCGTCGGCGGTGGCCTTCGCGTAAAAGGCCCACAGCACCCGCCGGAGCCGCTCCTCGCCCACCCGCGCGAACAGGCTGCCTTCTGGTGTCAGGGAGAGGGTCATGGTCAGGCCTCCAGGGGCGTCCGGGTGATGTGGACCGGAGAGCGGGCGGGAAGAGGAGAGGAAAGAATGAACATCAGCCGATTCATTCCGGATATGCAGGTCCACATATCCATTGACCGGCCCAGCGTAGTCGCCTATAAAGTGGATGTCAAGGTCCACCACTCACGGACCCAGGAGGCGAGCCGTTGTTTTCCCAGACCACCGAATATGCGCTGCGGGCCGTCGTGACCCTCGCGGGGGCAGAGGGCCAGCCGCTCACGACTGCCGAGATCGCCGCCCGCACGAAGGTGCCCCCCGGCTACCTCTCCAAGGTGCTCCAGACGCTGGGCCGGGCCGGGCTGATCACGGCGGCGCGGGGGCTGCGCGGGGGCTACCGCCTGAGCCGTCCGGCGGCGAACATCTGCATGCTGGAGGTGGTCAATGCCGTCGAGCCGCTGGCCCGCATCCGCGAGTGCCCGCTGGGGCGGCCCGACCACACCAGCCTGTGCCCGTTGCACCGCCGCATCGACGAGGCCGTGGCCGCCACCGAGCGCCAGTTGGCGAGCACGACCCTGGAGGAACTGATTGACCCCGACCCCAGCCACCCGGCAGCCCCGGTCTGGCCCGTGCCCGAGCAGCCCACCTCCTGAAGCTCAGGAGCCGGAGGGAGCCAGACGACCGCGCAGGCTGTTCACCCGCTGCCGGAAGAGGTCAGGGTCATCCAGGGCGCGGGCCACCGTGTAGGCCCCCTGCACAGTCAGGAACAGGTCGTCGGGGTCATCGGCAGGAAAGACGAGCCGTGTCCTGGCCGCGACCGCCTCGCGGTAGCGCTGCACAATTCGGGCGGCGCGGGGGGCGGCGGGGTCACGCAGCGCCCGCAGTTCCACCGCCAGGGTCCCGAAGGGGCAGCCCTGGTGCGCGGCCGAGTCCGGGTCGCTCAGCAGCCAGTCGAAGTAGGCCGCCAGCCACGCCGGGGGCGGCAGGGGCGCGAGGTCGTCCAGCACGCCGCGCAGCTCGGCCTCGCAGGCGTCCAGCACGGCCAGCAGCAACTCCTCACGGGTCCGGAAGTAGTAGTACAGGTTGCCCAGCGGCACCCCGGACACGGCGGCCACGTCCTTGAGGGTGCTGCCGCACACCGCCTGGGTCCGGTAGAGGTGCAGCGCCCCCCGCACGATCTGCTCGCGTTTGCCCGTCGTCACGTTCTCGGCCCTCCCTCCGGGGTCAAGATGCCATGAAGCGGCGCTGAGATTTGGCCCGGCCCCTCCCCCTACCCTGAGTCAGAAAGCCAACTGAGTGGTTGGCTCTCTGGCGTCCTGCGGGGCGGCAGGGCAAGGAGACCTATGAAAAAGACGACGATGCTGGCGCTGATGCTGGGCCTGGGAGCCGCGCAGGCGGGAGGGGCCGAGGGTGCCCGCCAGGAGGGCTTTCTCGACGTGAACGGGGCGCGGATTCACTACGTGTCCCAGGGCCAGGGCACGCCCATGCTGCTGCTGCACGGTTATCCGCTGAGCGGCGAACTGTTCGCCCGCAACCGTGACGCGCTGGCCGCCGCTGGCTACCGCGTGATTACCGTCGACCACCGGGGCTACGGCCAGAGCACCGCGCCCGCCGCCGACTCCGGCAGCCTGACGACCTATGCGAATGACGCCCTCGCGGTGATGGACCGCCTCGGCGTCCAAAAGGCCATCGTGGGCGGCATGAGCATGGGCGGTCCCATCGCCTTCGAGATGTACAAGGCGGCCCCGCAGCGCTTCCTGGGGCTGGTCCTGATCAACACCATTGCCAACCCCGCCTCCATCGTCGAGCAGCACATCTGGCGCGGCATGGCGCAGAAGGCGAGCACCTTCGGGCCGCAGTCGCTGGTGGGTGAGCTGCTCAAGGACATGCTGACCGGGGCTACCCGGACGAACCGCCCCGCCGACGCCGCCTTCCTGACGAATATCGTCAAGCAGGCGACGGTCGCGGCGGACGTGGCAGGGGCGAACGCGCTGGCGACCCGGCCCGACTACGTGCCTTTCCTGAAGACGATCCAGGTGCCCACGCTGGTGCTGGGGAGCGTGGAGGACACGGTGTATCCGCCCGAGTTCAGCCGGAAGATGCAGCAGAACATCGCCGGAAGCCGCCTCGTGCTGATTCCGGGCGCCGCCCACGCCGCCATCTTCGAGAACGCGGACGCCGCCAACCGCGCCATTCTGGACTGGGCGCGGGCGAACAACCTGCGCTGAGCAGGATGCAGAGGGACGCGGGGAGCTTTCGGCCTCCGCGTCCCTCGCCTGTTCACCTGCCAGACTTCCCCCATGCACTCCACCGCCGACGTGCGCGGCGTCTGCGCGGCCCTGCCCGGCTCGCGCGAGACGTTCCCCTTTGATGCGACCACCCTGGTCTTCAAGGTCGCGGGCAAGATGTACGCCCTGACCGACCTCACCGCCGATCCGGTCACCCTCTCGCTGAAGGTGCGGCCGGAGGATGGGGAAGCGTTGCGGGCGACGTATCCGGCCGTGCAGCCCGGCTACCACCTCAACAAGCGCCACTGGGTCACGGTGACGCTGGACGGGACGGTGCCGGAGGGGGCGGTGTGTGAACTGCTCGCCGGAAGTCACGCTTTGGTCGTGGCGGGGCTGACGCGGGCGCAGCGGGCGGGGCTGGGGGGATAAACCAGAAGGGAGCCAGGTTCGTCCCGGCTCCCTTCTGGCGTCCTGACCTCAGAACGCCGTGTCCAGTGCCCCCAGCGCCGCCTGCGGGTCCTGAATCCCGGCCTGGGCCATGTCGGGCCGCCCACCGCCCTTGCCGCCCGCCGCCGCCGCGAGCTTGCCCACGAGCTGCCCCGCATGCGCCCCGCGCGAGACGGCGTCCTTGGTCGCCTTCACCACGAGGCCTTTGTCGCTGGCGATCACGGCGAGGTCAGCCCCGCTGGTGTCCAGCAGCTTGTCGGCGGCACCGCGCAACTCGTTGCCCTCGATGCCCGCGAGCTTCAGCGCGGCGACCTTGAAGCCGCCCAACTCGCGCACCTGCTGCCCCGCGCCCCCCCCGCCGCCCATCTGGGCTTCCGCGAGCTGGCGACGGACCTGGGCCGTCTCCTGCCCGGCAGCCTTGAGCTGGGCTTGGAGGCCCTGCACGCGGGCTTCCAGGCCCTCCACACCGGTGTTCAGCAGCCCGGCCACCCGCGAGGCCGCCTCCAGCCGCCCGCGCACCCAGGCGGTGGCCGCCTCGCCCGCCAGCGCTTCAATGCGCCGCACGCCCGCCGCGACGTTCTCGTCGGACACGATCACGAAGGCCCCGATGTCCCCGGTCCGGCGCACGTGCGCCCCGCCGCACAGCTCCTTGCTGGTCACGGTCGCGCCGCCGAAGGGCACGCCGCCCTCCACGCTGACCACCCGCACGGTGTCGCCGTACTTCTCCCCGAAGAGGGCGGTCGCGCCCGCCGCCTTCGCCGCCTCGATGGGCATCTCCTGCCACGTCACCGGGAAGTTGGCAGTGACCCAGCGGCTGACCAGGGCCTCGACCTGGCTGATCTCCTCCCCGCTCAGGGCTGCCCCATGCGCGAAGTCAAAGCGCAGGCGGTCGGGGGCGACGAGCGACCCGGCCTGCCGCACGCCCGACCCCAGCACCGCCCGCAGCGCCGCGTGCAGCAGGTGGGTGGCCGTGTGGTGCCGCTCGGTGGCCCGGCGCTCGCCCGACACGACGCCGCGCACGCGCACGCCGGGGCGCAACTCGCCTTCCTCGACCCGCACGTCGTGCAGGAACACGCCCGCCGGGGTCTTGCGGGTGTCGCGCACCTGGCCCGCGCCGCCGTCCCACTCCAGCCGCCCGGTGTCGCCCACCTCGCCGCCGCCCTCGGCGTAGAAGGGGCTGCGCGAGAGGACCACCATGCCCTCGCTTCCGGCGGGCAGGTGTTCCAGCCGCTCGCCCGCGCCCATCAGCGCGAGCACCTCGCCCTCGGCTTCCAGCTCGTCGTACCCGACAAACTCGGTAGCGGGCAGGCCGTCGAGCGCCTCCTGGGAGCCGCCGAACAGCTCGGACTTGCCGTACTTGCTCCCCGCGCGGGCGAGGTTCTGCGCGTGTTCCAGGCTCTCGGCGTACCCGGCCTCGTCCACCGAAACGCCGTACTCCTCCGCGATTTCCTTCGTCAGGTCCACCGGGAAGCCGTAGGTGTCGTACAGCACGAAGGCGTCCTCCCCGCGCAGCGTGCCGCCCTGCCCCAGCCCGGAGAGCAGCCCGCTGAGGCGCTGGATGCCGCCCTCCAGCGTCTTCAAGAAGCGCTCCTCCTCGGCGCGGATGGCCGCCTGCACCCGTTCCTGCTCGGTGCGAAGTTCGGGGTAGGCGTCGCCCATCTTCTCCACCACCAGGGGCACCAGCGTATGCAGCGTCGGCTCGCGCAGGCCCAGCAGGTAGGCGTGGCGGGAAGCGCGGCGCAGAATCTTGCGGATGACGTAGCCGCGCCCGGTGTTGCTCAGGGCCACGCCGTCCGCGATCACCATGCTGACGCTGCGGACATGCTCGGCCACCACCCGGTGCGACACGCTCTGCGGCCCCTCGTAGGGCTTGCCCGACAGCTCGGCCACCCGCGCGATCAGGGGCGCGAACACGTCGTTGGAGTAGAAGTCGTACACGTCCTGCACGACGGTGGCGATGCGCTCCAGGCCCATCCCGGTGTCGATGTTCTTGAAGGGCAGATCGGCCAGCACGGGCGTGCCGTCGGGCAGCGGGTCCTGGCGGTCGTACTGCGGGAAGACGCAGTTCCAGATTTCCAGAAAACGGGCGCTCTCGCGGGTCTGTGCGTAGTCGGCCCAGGTGTCGTCGCCGTAGGCCGGACCCCGGTCATAGAAGATTTCCGAGCAGGGGCCGCAGGGACCGTTGGGGCCTTCCCTGGGCGCGTCGGCGGGCCAGAAGTTCTCGTCGGCTCCGAAGCGCAGGATGCGCTCTGCCGGGAGGCCGATCTCCTGCGTCCAGATGCCGAAGGCTTCCTCGTCCTCCTCGTAGATGGTCGCGTAGAGGCGCTCGGGGTCGAGACCCATCCACTCCGGCGAGGTCAGGAACTCCCACGCCCAGGTCAGGGTCTCGCGCTTGAAGTAGTCTCCGAAGGAGAAGTTCCCCAGCATTTCCAGCAGCGAGCAGTGGCGCAGGGTGCGGCCCACGTTCTCGATGTCGCCCACGCGCAGGCACTTTTGCACGGTGGTCACGCGCCGGTTCTCGCCGTGGCCGGGAAACTTCGCCGGAGCGCCCATGAACTGGGGCTTGAAGGGCTGCATCCCCGCCACCGTGAAGAGCGTGGTGGGGTCGGGAGCGATCAATGAGTGCGAGGGCAGCCGCAGGTGCCCCTTCAGGGCGAAGAATTGCAGGTATCTCTCGCGGATTTCAGCGGTGGTCAGCGGCCCGGTCATGGGGGGAAGTGTAGCGCGGGGGCTGCGGGGCGATTCTGGCGGGGGCACCTGGGAGGGGCGTAGGTCGCCCTGCCCAACACAAAAGGTGGGGTTACGACCCCACCTCTCGGAGTAACTCCCGTTTCAGACGAACTGTCCGCCGTGCCGGGCCGCCGCCGCCTCGACCGCGTCTGCCGGAATGCTCTCCTCGACGGCCACCGCGCGGCCACTTTCGCTCGCGCTGCTGCTGAGGCGCTCGTACTGCTCGTCACTCACGTCGGAGGAGGCGCTGTAGCTCCGGCTCGCCCCACCCGTCTCGTCCACGCCCGCCGCGCCGCCGATGGCGCCGACCGCCGCGCCCACGCCGCTGCCCAGGGCCGTCATGCCCAGAATCACCGGGAGGGCCAGCCCGCCCGTCGCGACCGTGGCCGCCGTGCCCAGGACGCCCGCCGCCGCCCCGACGGCGGCACCCACGCCCGTGCCCTTGATGGCGCCCTCGCCCGCGTCCTCGGGGGTGCCGCCGCCCTCCACGGAGGCCGTATCGGTCGTGGTCATGGTGCCCGTCGTCGTGCCCGCCATGCCATCTGCCACGCGGCGGTTGACGGTGGTCTGGCCCATCTCGGGCTGAATCAGCCCCTGGCTCCGGAGATCGGCGATAAAGGCGTCGGCCTGGGCCTTGCTGGGAAAGAGAAGGTGTCGCATGGGCGCAGTCTGCGGGGCCTCCCCCGCGCCCGGTATGAGAGGAAGGCCAAGCGCCGCCGCCCAGCGGGTGGGGTCTTCCCCCGGTGCCCGAAGAAAGGAGCAACGGCGACCTCGCGCAGGGCCGCCGTCTTCGGGGGCTGGGCTCAGTCCAGGTCTACCGACCACCATGCCTCGCGCCGGGCGGCGAGCTTGGCGCGGGGGTCGCCCAGGGCCTCCATCGCCCGGGTGAGGCCCCGCCAGTCGCTCTCGCTCATGGGGTCGAGGGCCAGTGCCCGCTGGTGAAACTGCGCGGCGTCCTTGGGACGGCCCGCCGCCGTCGCGGCCTCGGCGGCCAGCCCCAGCACGCTGAGCTGCTTGGCTTCCAGCCGGGCACGGACCTCGTCTACCCAGGGACTGTCGGCGCCGGGCAGAAAGAGGCCATACAGGTCGGCGAGTTCGCGCAGCTCCTCCAGGCCCAGGCTACCCGACTCGGCCTGTTTGGCAAGCAGCTCGAAGCGGGCCACGTCGTAGTCGGGCTGAAGGTCGGCGGCGAGCGCGTAACGGCGGTTGGCGCTCACGACGGCCTCGCTGCTCAGGCTGCGGCGCAGGCGGTGCAGGGTGGTATGAAAGAGGCTGCTGGCGCGGGCCTCGTCCTTTTCCGGCCATAGCGCCTCGGCCGCCTCCCAGGAGGTCACCTCGCGGCGTTCGAGCAGGTAGAAGAACAGCTCCAGCGCCTTGCGCGACACCCACGCGACCGCCGTACCCTGCCACACGACCTGCGCGGTGCCCAGGGCGCGGGCCGACATGCCGCTTTCCTGGGTGCGGGTCAGGCCCACGCGGCGCAGCCGGGCGTCCACGGCGGTGGTCAGGTCCTGCGGGGTAAAGGGCTTGGGCACGTAGTCGTCGGCCCCCAGGTTCATGCCCCGGCGCACGTCACCGCGCTCGGCGTGGCTGGAGAGCAGCACGAAGGGCACGGCGCCCAGTTTGTCGTGACTGCGGACCTGTTCCAGAAACTCCAGGCCCGTCATGTAGGGCATCACCACGTCGCTGATGACGAGGTCGGGGGTAAAGACCTTGAGGAGATCGAGCGCCTCCACCGGGTGGCTGCTCGTGCGGACCTCGTGCCCGGCGCGGGACAGGATCACGCTGACGAGCTTGAGGATGGCGGCGTCGTCATCCACGACCAGGATGCGCGGCATGGGGGGCAGTGTAGCAGCGGCCGGGGCCACGGCACGTACTGGGATTCACAGGCCCTGCCGCCGGGCTAGGCTGGGGCATGACCACGTCTGCGCCCCTGACCCTCCTCCACGCCCGGACCCTCACCCTGGACCCGCAGCAGCCCGAGGCCGGGGCCGTGCTGGTGGGCGGTGGGCGCGTCCTCGCGGTGGGGAGCCGTGAGGAGCTGCGGGCGCTCGCGCCGGGGGCGGCGGTGCAGGACCACCGCGACCTGCTGCTTACGCCCGGCCTCGCGGAAGCCCATGTCCACCTCGTGAGCTACGGCTTCTCGCTCTCGGAGCTGAACCTGCACGGCGCCCGCAGCGTCTCCGAGGTGCAGGCGAAGGTCGCGGGGCGGGCGATGAACACGCCCCCCGGCACCTGGATTCGCGGCGGCGGCTTCCTGCTCTCCGAGCTCGGCCTCGCCGAGTACCCCACCGCCGAGCTGCTGGACGAGGTCAGCCCGCACCACCCCGTCCTGATCTACTCGCGCGACCTGCACCTGAGCTGGGCGAACTCGCTCGCGCTGCGTTTGAGCGGAATCACGGCGGACACCCCCGACCCCGAGGGCGGAAAGATCGTGCGCCCGCTGGGCACGCTGCTGGAGCACGCCAGCGGCCTCGTCGCGCGGGCGCTGCCCACGCCCACCGACGCCGAGTACCTCGCGGCGGCGAAGGTGGGCGCCAACGATCTGGCCGCGCGGGGCTACGTCAGCGCCCACACGATGGCCTTTGAGCCGGTGGAGGCGCCGAGGGCCGTGCAACTGCTCGCCCAGCGCGGCGAACTGCCGCTGCGGGTCTGGGCCACGCTGCCGCACGACCGGCTGGAGCACGCCCGCGACCTGGGCCTGCGCCTCACGCCCGGCGGCCTCTTCCAGTGGGGCGGGGTCAAGTTCTTCGCGGATGGGGCGCTGGGGAGCCGGACCGCCTGGCTGCACGCCCCCGGCTTCGCGGACGGTTCGGGCACCGGGATTCCCCTCGACCCCCCGGAGTTGATCCGCGAGCGCGGCGAGGAGGCACTGCGGCTGGGCCTCACGCCCGTGACCCACGCCATCGGCGACCGGGCGAATACCGAAGTGCTCGACGTGTACGACGCCCTGCGCCCCCTGGCCGACGAGATGGGCGTGCGGCTGCGGATCGAGCACGCCCAGCACCTCCGTCCCGGGGACATCGCCCGCTTCCGGGGCCTGACCGCCAGCGTGCAGCCCATCCACCTCCAGGCCGATGGGCCGATGATCCGGGAATTGCTGCCGCACCTGCTGGAGACGAGCTACCCGTTCCGCTCTCTGCAACAGGCCGGGGCCATCCTCGCCTTCGGGTCCGACGCACCGGTCGCGCCCCCCGAGTACCGCGCCAACTTCGCCGCCGCGATCACCCGCCGCGACGACGCAGGCGAGGCGATCGCCCCAGGCGAGGCCCTGACCGAGGGAGAGGTGCTGTGGGCGCACACGCGCGGCCCCGCCCTCGCCGCCGGGTGGGACGATGAGGGCATCATCCGCCCCGGAGCGCGTGCGGCCTTCACGCTGTGGGACCGGCTGGGCGGCAACGCGCGGGCGCTGGTGCTGTAAGCCGCTGCCCTTATAACCCGGTTGTGCCGCCGGGTCCGGGCAGACTCGGGCCGACGTGACCCACCTCGTGTGTGGGTCGGTCCACCGCATTCATGGCACGGTTCAGCCTCGCCTGACGCGCGGCGAAGAACGCCATCGTGCCGAGGAACACTCCAAGGAGCAGCAGTCCAATCATGGTGCCCTCAAGGGTAGGGGAGACAGGTCAGCTTCCTGTCTCCCCCTGCGGTGCCCGTCCGGGCGCTCCGCTTACGCCTCGACTTCCTCCGGCAGTTCCGCGTTGGTGTACACGTTCTGCACGTCGTCGAGGTCTTCGAGGGCGTCCACCAAGGTCATCAGCTTGCGGGCGTCGTCGGCGTTCACGGCCACCGTGTTGCTGGGAATCATGGTGATCTGGCCACTCTCGGGCTTGAAGCCCGCCGCCGCGAGCGCGTCCTGCACGCTGTAGAGGTCGTTCGGCGCCGTGCTGATCTCCAGGCCGTCCTCGGACTCCTGAAAGTCCTCGGCGCCGTGCTCGATGACGGCTTCCTGCGCGGCCTCCGACGCGTCGGGGAGCAGCAGGACGCCTTTTTTCTCGAACTGCCACGCGACCGAGCCGCTGGTGCCGAGGCTGCCGCCGCGCTTGTTGAACACGGCGCGGATGTCGGCCACCGTGCGGTTCACGTTGTCGGTCAGGGCCTCGATAAAGATGGCGGTGCCGCCGGGGCCGTAGCCCTCGTAGGTGACTTCCTTGTACTCGGCCGCCCCCTCGGCCGCGCCCGCCGCCCGCTTGATCGCGTTCTCGATGTTGTCGGCGGGCACCGTGTCGGCCTTGGCCGCCGCGATGGCGTTTTTCAGGCTGAGATTGGCCGCGGGGTCACCGCTGCCGCCCGAACGGACGGCCGCCTGAATGGCGCGGATGTGCTTGGAGTACATCGCGCTGCGCTTCTTGTCGTTGGCACCCTTTTTGCGCTTGATCTGTGCCCATTTGCTGTGTCCGGCCATGTTCCGTGTCTCCTTCAGGAAAGACGCGCTCACCCGGGGAGAGCGGGGGCGCGTGGTGGCGAGCATTCTAACGCGGCGGCCGCGCGGCCCGTCGGAAGCCCGTCACACCCGCAGGTCGTCTTCTTCCGTCAGGAAGTCCACCGCGCCCGAGCCGATCTCGTAAAAGGCGCCGATCACCCGCACCTGCCCGCTCGCCTCGGCCTCGCGGATCACGGGCTGCTCGCGCAGGGCGGCGGCCTGATGGCGGACGTTGTTCAGCACGGCCTCGCGCATCCGGGCCTTTTTGTCGCGGATGGGCGGGAGGCCCTGCACGCTGGGCTGAATGCGGGCGATCAGGCGGCGCAGGTGCTCGGGCTCGTGGGCGAGATCGTCATCGGGCAGCAGCGCGGCGGCCACGGCCCCGCACCCCTCGTGGCCCATCACCACGATCAGCCGCACGTCGAGGTGCCGGATCGCGTACTCCAGCGTGCCCAGTTCCGAATCGCCCACCACGTTGCCCGCCACCCGCGCCACGAACAGGTCCCCGAGCCCCTGATCGAAGACGATCTCGACGGGCACCCGGCTGTCGCTGCACGCGAGCACCGCCGCGAAGGGCGTCTGGCCCATGATCTGGGCGCGGCGCTGGTTGGCGTCCGCCTCGGGGCGGGTGGCCTGACCGGAGAAGAAGCGGGCGTTGCCGTCCTTGAGGGCCTCGATGGCGGCTTCCGGCGAGGTCATGCGGCCCTGGCGCAGCGCCGCGATGTCCTTCATGCTGGCCCCGCGCCGCACCGCGTCCAGGATGCGCCGTTCGAGATCGGAGACGGGAGCCGGGGTCCGGGCGTCGGGAACGGAAGTGCTCACCCAGTCATCCTAGACCCGCAGGCCCAGGATGACCGGAGGCGGTGACCGTTCCTGCCTGGGAAACGCGTCTCTCAAGCAGGAACGGCTACTGCCCCTGTCCGGCCGTGTATCCCGGCTGGCCGTCGAAGGTATAGAGGTGCTCGGTCTTCACGAAATCCAGCCCGGCCTCCGACACGCGGGCCAGCAGCGCGAGCACGTCGGCGGGCGTGGCGGGCCGCTCGCCGCGCCACAGGAAGCGGCAGCGCCAGTGGTCCGAGCAGGTCGTCTCGGGCAGGCCCTGCGGCCAGACCTTGACCCCCCGGTTGGAGATCATGTCGAGGGTCCAGTCGGTGCCCTCTGCTCCCTGAAGCCGCGCCCCCAGCACATCCGGCCGCCTCTGCGCGTCCCACCACTCCAGAAAGACGTCGGTGCCCACCAGCACCTTCTCGGCACGGGGCCGGGGCGTGAGGCTCGCCTGAATCTGGGAGGCCGCCTCGCCCTGCACGGCGGGGAGGCGCTCCGGCATCTGGCCCAGACGCTCGATCACGGCGTCCGCGAAGGCCTGGGTGCCCACCCGCCGGGACGTGTGCTCGCCCGCGATGTCCCCGGTGTGGATGCCGTCTTCCAGGGTCCGCAGCCAGGCGTTCTGCACCCGCGCGGCCACGTCGCCCTGCCCGATGTGCGTCAGCATCAGCGCCGCCGCGTGCAGCAGGCCGCTGGGATTGGCCCGGTCCTGCCCGGCGATGTCGGGGGCACTGCCGTGAACCGCCTCGAACAGGGCGACGGTCTGCCCGATATTCGCGCTGCCCCCCAGGCCCACCGACCCCGCGACCTCCGAGGCGATGTCCGAGAGGATGTCCCCGTAGAGGTTCAGGGTCACGATCACGTCGAAGCGTTCGGGCTGGGCGCCCAGTCGCGCCGCGCCGATGTCCACGATCAGGTGGTCGGCCGTGATCTCCGGGTACTCCCGCGCCACCTCGCCGAAGACCCGGTGAAACAGGCCGTCGGTGAGCTTCATGATGTTGTCCTTGCTCATCGCCGTAACCTTGCGCCGCCCGTGGGCGCGGGCGTACTCGAAGGCGTAGCGCACCACCCGCTCGCAGCCCTCGCGGGTGACCAGTTTGAGGCACTGGTAGACCTCGTCGGTCTGGCGGTGCTCGATGCCCGCGTACAGGTCTTCCTCGTTCTCGCGCACGATCACGAGGTCCATGCCGGGGTGGTGCGTGGCGACGAAGGGCGCGTAGGCCCGCGCCGGGCGCACGTTGGCGTACAGGCCCAGCGCCTTACGCAGGGTCACGTTCACGCTCTTGTACCCGCCGCCCTGCGGGGTGGTGATCGGCCCCTTGAGCAGCACGCCCGTGCGGCGCAGGTCCTCCCAGGCCTCCGGCGCGACTCCCGACGACACGCCGCGCAGGTAGACCTCCTGCCCCACCTCCACCGGGCGCGGCTCGATGCGGGCGCCCGCGGCTTCCAGCACCCGTAGGGTGGCCGCCATGATTTCCGGGCCGATTCCGTCGCCGGGCGCGACGGCGATGGGCGTGAGGGTGGGGGGGGTGGGCGCCTGCGGGGCAGGGTGGACATCGGTGCTGTTCATGGCCTCTCCTTGGAACGCCCGGCACCGTGGCCGGGAACGCGACCACTATAACGAAAAAGATGTCGTGTATTTCTTGTCGTGATTTGAACTGCGTTCAAGCAGGCAGTACGTTGGGGCGGCTGCACCCTCCTGCCATGACTGACCCCGCCCCTGACCGTCCCTGGACCTTTCTGACCAACCACACCCACGTCCTGCTGTGTCTGGTGCGGGCGCCGGGGGGCACCCTGCGGCAAGTCTCGGAGCGGGTGGGGATCACCGAGCGGGCGGTGCAGCGCATCATCCGCGATCTGGAACAGGCCGGGGTGATCACGCGCACCCGCGAGGGCCGCCGCAACCGCTATGCGGTGAATCCCGGCTTTCATCTGCGGCACCCGCTGGAGGCCCGCCGCACCGTGGGCGAACTGCTGACCCTGCTGGAGGGGGAGGAGGCGGGGGCCTGACCGGGAGGCCGGGGTCATGCTCTAGGCTGACCCCATGACGGCGCCGCTCGATCCCACCGAGGCCCTGACGCTTGGCGAGCTGCTGGAGCGTTACGCCACCCTGCGCGACACCCTGCTGGGGCTGGAGGCCGAGCGCGACGAGCTGGCCGCCCGCATCAAGGCGGCGCTGGCCTCGGGGGAGCGGGCCGAAACCGACCTCTACCGCGCCGAACTCAAGGTGTCGCGCCGGGTCGAGTACCCGCTCGACCGCTTCCGCGACGTGTTCGGGGACGCGGCGGCGCTGGAGGCGGCCACCATCGACCGCAAACGGGCCGAGGCGCTCGCCAAAGCGGGCGACCTCGACCCCGAGCGGCTGCGCGACCTCGCCGTGGTCCGGGAAACGCAGGCGCTGGTGCTGGTGCCCAAGACGCGCTGAGGCTCATGGACGACGCCTTTCCCGTGGAGGTCGAACCCACCGTGCGGGCCTACGCGGGGAGCCTGGGCGCTGCCGGGCGGCGGTGGCTGGACTCGCTGGCGGGCGCGGTGGAGCGGCAATGCCGGGACTGGGAGCTTCAGAGGGGCGAGGCCCTGACGGGGGGCAGCCGTTCTTACGTGTGCCGGGTCACCCGCGCGGACGGTGGGCGGGCCGTGCTCAAGCTGGCCCTGCCGGAACCCGCGCTCACTGCGCAGATGTCCACCCTCCTGGCGGCCCAGGGACAGGGCTACGTGCGGGTGCTGAGGCATGACCCCGGCCGGGGAGCCCTGCTGATGGAGGCCCTCGGGCCGTCGGCGGAGAAGGACCATGACCTTCCCGCCGTGCTGGCCCTGACCGCCGAGACGCTGAAGCGGGCCTGGCAGGTGCCCCCCGAACGCTGCGCCCTGCCGGGCGAGGCCGAACACAAGGCGGCCAGCCTCCTGGCCCTCGTGCGCGACCTCGCCGGGGAGAACCGGGAGATTCAGGCGGTGGTGGAGCAGGCTCTGCGCTACGCCCACGAGCGGTGGGAGGCCCGCGACCCGGCCCGGCAGATCATCGTCCACGGCGACCCCCATGTCGGGAATCTGCTGCGGGTAGAGGGCACCCGTATCGGCGCCGAGACGGGTTACGTGTTCGTCGACCCCGAGGGATTTCTCTGCGAGCCCGAATACGACCTCGGGGTGGCGCTGCGAGGCTGGAACTCGCATCTGCTGGCCTCGGACGATCCGCAAGCAGAAGTGCGCGGTTGGTGCGATCAGATGGCCCAGGCGACGGGCACCGACCCCGAGGCCATCTGGCAGTGGACGTACCTGGAGCGGGTTTCCACTGGACTGTATGTCGGCCATCACGGGTTGCCGAAGCTCGGCGCCCTCTATCTGGAGGTGGCGTTCAGGCTACTGGCGTGACCGGATGGCTCTGGCCCGTCCAGCAGCACCTCGACGACGACCACATCGCGCCACTCGCCGCCTTGCCGGGCGTGGCGCAGGTGCACGCCGACCTCGCGGAAGCCGCAGCGGGCGTGCAGTCGGCGGCTGGCGGCGTTCTCGGTCAGGATGCGGCTGGTGAGCTTGTGGAGCCCGGCTTTATGGGCCGCCCCCAGCAAAGCTCGCAGCGCCGCCTCGCCGTGGCCTTGTCCCCGCGCCTCCCGCGCCGTGTAAACTCCGTGGTCCCCGATGGTCGCGTAGGCGGGCCGGGTGCTGTAGGGACTGCTCCACGCAAAGGCCACGACCTCTCCCGCCCCGTTCAGCGCGACGACGGCAGGCTGCGTGCCGGACAGCCGTTCCCGAATCTCGTTCTCGTGCCGCTCCCGCGTCTCGAAGGTCGCCCCCCGGTCCTGAAGGCCCTGGTTGTAGATGCGCGTGACGGCGGGCGCGTCGGCAGGGGTGGCCGCTCGTGTCTGGGACATGGCCAATGCTGCCACATCCTCCAAGGCACAAAAAAAGCATTGCCGGGAAGCAACGGCACCCGAGAATCATCCCTTATGGCTGCTGCCTTCCGGCCCTGACCAGGTTCGAGCGTTCCCGCTGCGCTGCACCAGCAATGCGCCGCAGAGCATAGCACAGGCCCGCCGCAGGCGACCAGACCAAAAAAAGTGCCGGAGTACGGCGACTCCGGCGACTCGTGGTGCTCGGGATGGGACTTGAACCCACACAGGAAACCTACACGCCCCTCAAACGTGCGCGTCTACCAATTCCGCCACCCGAGCAGGGTGAAGGGCAGAAGCAATGCTACGGGGCCACCGTGACCTTGTCAAGCGCGGCGGGTGTGCTAAGCTCGGCGCTGCCGCCGCGAGTGGTGGGGCCGGGCTGGGCCTTGGTCGCCTGCCGTTTGCCCCGGCTGCTGCGTGCGGGACTTCATAACAAGAGAGGTACACAGTGATCGACAAACAGCAGACCATCCAGACCTACGCCAAGAGCGCGAACGACACCGGGAGCACCGCTGTGCAGGTGGCCCTCCTCACCGAGCGCATCAACAACCTGTCCCGGCACCTGACCGAGAACAAAAAGGACAAGCACGGCCAGCGCGGCCTGCAACTCCTCAACGGCCAGCGCCGCCGCCTCCTGAAGTACCTGGAGCGCACCAGCTACGACGAGTACATTGCCCTGACCGACCAGCTCGGCATCCGCCGCGGCCAGCGCATCGTCCGCTAAACGCCCTTCATTGCCCGCTCCTGGCGCAAGCTGGGGGCGCTTTTTATGGGCGCTGGACCCAGTCGCCGCCGGGCACGGGCGCCGCGCCGGGAAGGGCGAGTCGCGCAGTCCTGGCGTACACGTAGGTCCAGACCTCCTCCGCCTCGCCCGGCGCAAGTACCACGGTTACCCGCTGCCGGTGGTACAGGGGCGGCGTCTCGCCCACCCCTTCGAGCGCGTCGAGGAGGGGAAGGACCCGTGCCCAGACCTCCGGCGCGTAGGTCAGCACCTCGCCCCGGACGCGCTCGCCGGGCTTCCCCGGCACGAGGGCGGGGTAGTTCTCGGGCGAGAGGTGCAGCAGCCGGAAGCCGGACAGGGTCGCCGCCTGCGCCTGGGGCGGGCCGAAGCGTGCGGCCAGCGCCGCATTGCGCCCGCCGGGCCGCAGGGTGCCGTACACGAAGACGCGGGGAGGAGACTCGGGACTCATCCGGCCAGCCTACGCCGGGCGGTCACACGGACGGCTCACAAGGAAAGTGCGGGCACACATCCCACCGGCCGGGGGGGTCACACTGCATCATGAACGCCAACCGGACCGCCGCGCCGCGCGGCCTGATCCTCCTGGCCGCCCTGCTGGTCGCGGCCGACACCGTCTACGCCCAACCCGCCGCCCCCGCTGCCGTCCCGGCGGCTCCCGCCACGCCGACCCGCGCGGCCCCCGCGCCCCTCACGGCGGCCGAGACCGCGTCGCTGCGGGCGCTCTACGAGAAGCTGCGCCCCGCCACCCTGCGGATCGAGGACTGCCCGCCCAACGACTGCACCGAGCCCAATGGGGTGGGCACCGCTTTTCACATCGGGGACGGCTACGCGCTGACCGCCTACCACGTCGTGTCGGAGGGCCGCAACCTCAGCGCGGTGACGCTGGGCAAGGGGCGCTACACCCTGGAAGTCGTGGGCTTCGACGAGAACTCGGACACGGCCCTGCTGAAGGTGAACCTGCCCGCCCAGATTCCGTCCATGCCGCTGGCGACCGCGCGTCCGGCGGTGGGGGCGCCCACGCTCGCCATCGGCAACGGCAACGGCACCTTCCTGACCCTCAAGACCGGGCGCGTCACCGGGCTGGACGTGGCGTCGGATCAGGCCGACTTCCCCTCGGGGGTGCTCGAACTCAATACCCGGTTGCAGCCCGGCGACAGCGGCGGTCCGATCATCAACGCGCAGGGCGAGGTGGTCGGCGTCATCAGCTACATCAGCGTGGCGCGGCGGGGCGGCATCACGTCCTACGCGGTGCCCGTCACCCGCACGGATGCCCGGCTGGCCGAGCTGCGGCGGGGGGTCAAGCGCGAATACCCGGTGATCGGGGTGGGGCTGGACTCGCGGCTGGACTTCCTGACCAATCTGCCCGCCGACCGCTTTGCCGAAGCCGACGAGCTGCTGGGTCTGGGACTGGGCACCACCCCTGGCGCCTTCTTCACCCGTGTGTCGCCCGGCAGTCCCGCCGCCCAGGCCGGACTCCGCGCCCTCGACTACGACGAGGACGGCAAGCGCATCGCGGGCGACATCGTGACCGCCGTGAACGGGCAGCGGGTCAACAACTTCTCCGACTTCCAGTTCGCGGTGCGGCGCTACCAGCCCGGCGACACCATCACCCTGCGCGTGCTGCGCGACGGCAAGACGCTCGACCTGCGCCTGACGCTGGTGCCGCGCACCGCTGTGCGCAACTGAACTCAGGCCAGGAGAGGGGCGGGGCTGCCTGCGGGTGGCCCGCCCCCATTTCATGAATTGCGAGAAGAGGACTTGACAATTCTGCCATAAACAGAACAATGCAGCTATGGACACCCTGCTGAAGAAAGCGGGCGCGATGCTCGCCCACCTCGACCTCTTCACGCACATGCTGCACCTGCGGGGGCTGCTGCAACTCGCCGCCCACATGGAGGAGCGGGGCGACCGCGTGACCCTGATCTCCCCGGAGGCGATCACGCTGGTCGGGGCCGACATGACCACCGACGAGCGCGTGACGACCAGCAAGGGCGCGACGGTGGAGGCGGGCAACGCCTACAGCGTGCTGCGGACCCTCAAGGGGCACGACGCCCCTGAGTACGCGGTCACCCGCGAGGAACTCAAGGCGCTGAACGCCCGTGCGGTTTCGGAACTGGAAGCCAGCGACGCGATGCGGGCCTTCGGGGACACGCTGGCGCGAATCGGCGCTCCGGCGGCGGCCCCGGCTCCCGCTGAGGCGGCGGCCGAGCGGCCGGGACGGGGGCGGCGCGGGGCGGAGGCCGAGGTGCCGACGGATCAGCCTGCGGCATAACGGAGTTTGCGAAGCGCGTCACGTTCTCTTCGGGGGGCGTGGCGCTTTTTTCGGGCTGGCCATCTTGATTCGGTTTTCCCCCACCCCTACCCCGCCCGCCAGTACCCCGGCGTCTGGGTCGCGGGCAGCAGGCGCACCCGGTCTGTCCCCGCCCGCTGGGCCAGGGCCTCGGCTTCACGGCGGGCGCGGCTGTTTCCCAGCCAGCCCGACCAGTAGGCCTCCATCGTGGCGGCGATCAGGGCGGTGGGCACCGTGTCGGCCCCGTCCAGCGGGTGAAACAGCAGGTCAAGGTCGGTCAGGGGGCCGCCGTCCGGGCCGCCCACGGGTTGCCAGTAGGGGAGGTCGGCGGTGCGGTAGCCCAGCGCGTGCAGGGCGCGGCGGCGGGCATGGGGGTCGGTGCCGATGCGGGCTTCGGCGGCCCGTTCCTCGGCGCTCTGGCGATCCGCGAACACGCTGTCGGCAAACAGGCCCGCCAGGCCGTGTGAGCGCACGTCCTCCAGCCGCACTTCGTTCAGCGCGTGGCCGACCCCCTGCCCCCGCGCTTCCGGGGCCACCGCGAGAAAGGAACTGAAGCCCGCCTCCGGCAGCAGGTGGTACACGGTGCCGCCCAGCACGCGGTCGGGGGCGTCCTCGGCCACCAGGATGCGGTCGCGGCGCGGTCCCTGTCCCCCGCCCGACACCAGGCGCGGAAAGGCGGCGGGCGGAATCAGCATGTCGGGGGCGTAGTAGCTGCGCTCCTGAATCTCCCCGAAAGCGGCGAGGGCGGGGTCGTTCGGGTCGGTCACGCGGCGGACGTGGACAGAGGCGCTCATGGGCGGCAGCCTACGCCCGTGCCCCCACCCGCGACCGGAAGCCGGGCACGCTGGGCCGCTATCCTGCCCGCATGACCGCGCCCGAACCCTCCGCCAAGCCCGGCGCCGCCGACACGCCCCGCGTGGCCCCCAACTTCATCACCGAGATCATCGAACGCGACCTCACGGCGGGCAAGTACCCGCAGGTCGTGACCCGCTTTCCGCCGGAGCCCAACGGGTACCTGCACCTCGGGCACACCTTCGCCTCCTTTCTCGACTTCCAGACGGCGGTGCAGTACGGCGGGCGCTACCACCTGCGGCTGGACGACACCAACCCCGAGGGCGAGAGCGTGGAATTCGCCCAGGCCATACAGGACGACCTGCGCTGGCTGGGCTGGGACTGGGGCGAGCACCTGTATTACGCCTCCGACAACTTCGAGCGGTACTACGGGTACGCCCAGCAGCTTATCCGGCAGGGCGACGCCTACGTGGACTCGGTGAACGCCGACGAGATGGCGCGGCTGCGCGGCAACGCGACCACGCCGGGCACGCCCAGCGAGTACCGCTCGCGCACGCCGGAGGAGAACCTCGACCTCTTCCGGCGGATGCGGGCGGGCGAGTTCGCTGACGGGGCGCACGTCCTGCGCGGCAAGATCGATCTCGCCGCCTCCAACATGAAGCTGCGTGACCCGGTGCTCTACCGCATCCTGCGCGGGCACCACTACCGCACGGGGGACGCGTGGTGCATCTATCCCATGTACGACTTCCAGCACCCGTTGCAAGACGCGCTGGAGGGCGTGACCCACTCCATGTGCAGCCTGGAATTCGTGGACAACCGCGCGATCTACGACTGGCTGATGGAGCGGCTCGGCTTCGATCCCCGCCCCCACCAGTACGAGTTCGGTCGCCGGGGGCTGGAATACACCGTGACCAGCAAGCGCAAGCTGCGGCGGCTGGTGCAGGAGGGCCACGTCTCCGGCTGGGACGACCCCCGGATGCCCACCCTGCGGGCGCAGCGCCGCCTGGGAGTGACGCCGGAAGCGGTGCGGGCCTTTGCCGCCCAGATCGGCGTGAGCCGCACCAACCGCACGGTGGACATCAGCATCTACGAGAACGCCGTGCGTGACGACCTCAACCACCGCGCCCCCCGCGCGATGGCGGTGCTGGACCCGGTGCGGGTTGTGCTGACCAACCTGCCGGAAGGGGAGGTCCGTTCCCTCTCGCTCCCCTACTGGCCCCACGACGTGATCCGCGACTCGCCCGACGGCCTCGTCGCCCTGCCCGGCGGCGAGCGGGTGGCGCCGGGGGCGGCGGTGCGCGAGGTGCCGCTGACCCGTGAGCTGTACATCGAGCGCGAGGACTTCGCGCTCACCCCGCCAAAGGGCTACAAGCGACTGACGCGGGGCGGCACCGTGCGCCTGCGTGGGGCCGGGATCATCCGCGCCGATGAGGTGGAGACGGATGGGGCGGGCAACGTGACCACCATCCACGCGACCCTGCTGGGCGAGGACGTCAAGGCCGCTGGGGTGATCCACTGGGTCAGCGCCGACCGCGCCCTCCCCGCCGAGTTCCGCCTCTACGACCGCCTCTTCCGGGTCGCCCACCCCGAGGGCGAGAACCCGAACGACATCGCCCCCGACTTCGACCCCGAGCGCATGAGCCACGAAAACGAGGCCGCGCCCCTCGACGCGGGCTTCCTGCGGTTTCTGAACCCGCAGAGCCTGCGCGTGGTGCGGGGGTACGTGGAACCCAGCGTGGCGGGCGACCCGGTGGACACCCGCTACCAGTTCGAGCGGCAGGGCTACTTCTGGCGCGATCCGGTGGACAGCCGCGAGGATGCGCTCGTGTTCGGGCGAATCATCACGCTGAAGGACACCTGGGCGAAGGAGGCGCAGAAGGACGCGCCGAAGGTGGAAGCCAAAGCGCCTAATCCTGCGCCGAACACGGAGGCTCCCCAGGTCCCCGGCCAGAAACCCCAGGCCGCCCCCCTCACCCCCGAGCAGGAGGCCGAGGCCACCCGCCTGACCGGACTGGGGGCCTCGGAGGGCGACGCCCGCACAGTGGCGCGGGACCCGGCATTGCTCACGTTCCTGGCGGGGGCGCAGTCCGGCACCACGTTCGGCCAGGTCGCCTCGTGGACGGTCAACGATCTCGCGGGGCCGCTGCGGGCGGGCAAGGTGCGGGTCACGGCGGCAGACCTCGCGCCCCTCGCCGAGCGGCTGGCCTCCGGTGGGCTGACCACCCGCGTGGCCCGCGACGTGCTGGCACGGGCGGCGGCGTCCGGCGAGGCCCCGCTGGCGATCGTCGAGCGCGAGGGGCTGGGCGCGGGCCTCAGCGACGAGGCGCTGGCGGGGGCGGTGGCTGACGTGCTCGCTGCCAACCCCGACAAGGTGGAGGCGTACCGGGGCGGGAAGACGGCCCTGATGGGCTTTTTCACCGGGCAGGTGATGCGGGCCACCGGGGGCAAGGCCGACCCCGCGAAGGTGGCGGCGGCGCTGCTGGAGGCGCTGGGGGGCTGAGGGGGGGGCCCTGTCCCGCCCACCCGACCCCTCACATGGACGCGTCAGACCCATGCGCTATAACCCCAGGCTGATGCATAAGTATGCGCTCGCCTCCCTGATCCTGCTCTCCGGCGCCCTCGGCACCGCCTCGGCCCGCGACCTCGCGGCGATTAAGGCGTCGGGGGTGCTGTATGTGGGGACCGAACCCACCTACGCGCCCTTCACCTACACCCAGGGCAAGAAGGTCGTGGGCTTCGAGGCCGAACTCGCCGAGGCGATCGCCCGCAAGCTGGGCGTCAAGGTGGAGTGGCGGCCCAGCGGGTTCGACACGCTGCTGATCGGCTTGGACCGGGACCGCTTCGACCTCGTGATCTCCAGCCACGGCATCACCCCGGAGCGGCAGAAGGCGGTGGACTTCGCCACCCCCCACTACTGCTCGGGCGGCGTGGTGCTCGCCAAGTCGAACGGCCCCCTCACCGTGGCGGCGCTGAAGGGCAAGGCGGTCGGGGTGCAACTGGGCACCACCTACGCGCAGCGGGCGCAGAAGCTCCCCGGCCTGGGCAGCGTGAAGACCTACCCCACCAACGCCGACGCCCTCCAGATGCTGCTCAATGGCCGGGTGAACGCCTTTGTCACCGACCGCTTCGTCGCGCTGGAAGCCCGCAAGAAGTTCCCGCAGGCGAACCTCAAGCTGGGCGAGATGCTCTTTCAGGAGAAGATCGGCATCGCCGTCAAGAAAGGGAATACGCCGCTGCGGAACGCCGTCAATGCTGCCTTGCGGGACGTGATGGCCGACGGCACCTACAAAAAGATTTCCACCAAGTACTTCGGTGAAGACATTCGCTGCAAGTAAACTCAGGACCATGCAAAGAGCAGAGGGCCTCGGCGTCCTCTGCTCTTTGTCGTTGGTTCCCGGCTAGTTCAGCGTTCTTCCTCCCCCTTGCCCCATCAGCGTCTCGGCCTTGCGGAGGTGGTCTTCCAGTGTGCCGCGCCAGTCGTCACTTTCGGGGGTGAATTCCAGCGCCTGCTGGGCATGCGCGTAGGCGGCGGCGGGGTCGCGGAAGCCCTGCTGGGCCATCACGTCGGCGGCCATCTGGTGGCCCATCACCCAGTCGCGGGTGCCCTGGGCCGACTCGCGCACCACCCGCTCGAAGTGGTCGAGCGCCTCGTCGAGGTGGTAGTACTCCAGCGCCACGTTGCCCAGCACCATGCTGGCGGGAATCACCGCGCCCTGCGCCAGCGCCTGCTCGGCGGCGAGTTGCGCCTCCTGCAAGCGGCCCAGGCGGTAGTCGCACTCGGCGAGGTCAGCCAGCACCTCCGGGCGGTAGGGGTATTCGGGGTCCGAGAGCGCCGCTTCCAGATGCTCGCGGGCCTCCAGCGGGCGGTCGAGGTCGAGCAGGGCCACCCCCAGCTCATGCTGCGCGAAGGGGCGGTCACCGTCGCTCGCCAGCGTCAGCGCCCGCCCGAACTGGGCCAGCGCCTCGTCGTGGCGGCCCAGGTGGGTCAGGACCTGCCCCCACACCAGCGCCACCCCGTAGCTGGGGTCGCCGTGCTGACGCTCCAGCCGGTCGGCCTCGCGGATGCTCTCCAGTGCCTCCTCGGGTTTGCCCGTCTGGAGCAGCGCCTGCGCCTGAAGGTAATGCCAGGTGGCGAGGTTGAGGCCCTCCTCCTCCTCCGCGTTCTGCCCGCTGTAGAGCGGCCGGGCCTGCCCCAGCAGCGAGAGCGCCGCGCCCATGTCCCCCAGTTGCAACTCCAGCGCCGCGCCCTCTTGCAGCATCACCGCCCGGTTGAGGCCGGAAGCGTGGTGGGCGGCTTCCGCGTAGAGGTGCCGGGCCTCGACCGTGTGCCCGAGGCTTTCCTCGGCGTCGGCTTGCCAGCTCCGCAGCCGCCAGCGCAGGTGCGCGGGCAGCTCCGCGAGGGGCAGGTGGATGTCCAGGGCGTCTTGCGGGTGCCCGGCCAGCGACAGCGCGGCGAGGGCGTGGTAGCGGGCCAGGGGGTCGTCGGCCCCCCGCACCTCGGGCGGGGGCGGCGCCGCGTCCGGCCCGCGCAGCCGGGCGTCGAGTTCGGCGCTCAGGGCCACGTACAGGGGGTCGGTGCGAATCGCCGGGTCGGCGGTGCGGGCGTCCCGCAGCGCGGCACCGACTTCGGTGGTGGCGGGGTCGCCGTAGAGGGCCTGCACGCTGGCGAGGTACAGCGAGAGCCGGGCCTTCTGGGGGCGGTCGGCCTCGTGCAAGGCCCCCTCCAGCACGCTGAAGGCCGTGTCGTAGTCGTCCCCCGCGAGCGCCGTGCAAGCCTGCTGCCAGGTGGTGGCGACATCGATCATCACCCCCCAGGATAGCGCGGGCAGGGAAGGGGGCGGGGGGCCACCTTTCGGCGGACGACGCGCCCCGCCTGCCGTGTGGTGAACTTGGCCTGTTCCCGGAGGTTTCTCCCATGTCACTGTCCCGCCTGCCCAGGTTCCTGGCCCTCGCCCTGCCCCTCCTCGTCTTCACCCTCTTCGGCCTGTGGCTGCTGCGAACGGCTTTTCCGACTTCCTCCACCGTCTCCTACCCCGATTTCACGCGGCTGCTGGAGGCGGGCCAGGTCGAGCAGGTGGTGGTGCGGGACGACGTGGCGCAGGTGCGCCTGACCGAACCCGCCGAGGTGCCGGTCATGAACGGGCCGCAGCCGGTTCAGACCGACCGATTCGCCGTGCACCTGCCCGGCAACCAGGCCACGCCCGACGCCAGCCTGATCTCGCAGCTTGAGGGGCAAGGGGTGGCCTACCGCTTCGAGGCGCCCAGCCAGTGGTTCGGCATCGGGCTGAACTTCCTGCCCGTGTTGCTCTTTTTCCTGCTGCCGCTCGCCGTCCTCGCGGCCCTGCTCGCCGTGCTGGCGCGGCGCGGGCGACCCCGGACCCCTTAACCGCCCCTCCATGAAGCGCAGGTGTGACGCGGGATACGCACACACATCTTGAGTCTGGTACACTCAACCTCAGCGGGGCGGATGCCGTCCCAATCGTTCTAATTCCCTGGAGGCACCCTTGAGGCGGCTCAATCCCTGGCTGATCGTCCTGTTCGTTCTGGCTCTGTTCCTGATGTTTTCCCAGGCCCCTGGCGGTGCGCGGGCCACGGTCGGTTACAACGTCTTCAAAGATCTGCTCGCGCAAGACCGGATCGAGCAGGTGGTCGTTCGGGACAACGTCGCCCAGGTGCGGCTGACCGAACCTACCGAGGTCCCGGTCGTGAACGGGCAGCAGCCCATCGAGACGGACCGCTTTACCGTTCGGCTGCCGGGCAACCAGGCCACGCCCGACGCCACCCTGATCTCGCAGCTTGAGGGGCAGGGGGTGGATTACCGCTTCGAGGCGCCCAGCCAGTGGTTCGCCATCCTGATCAATCTGCTGCCCATCCTGCTGCTGCTCGGCCTGATGTACTTCTTCTTCATGCGGGCGCAGGGTGGCCAGAGCGGCGTGATGCAGTTCGGGCAGTCGCGGGCCAAGAAGTACGGCAAGGAAAACCGCGTCCAGACCAAGTTCACCGATGTGGCGGGCCACGAGGAGGCCAAGCGCGAGCTGATCGAGGTCGTGGACTTCCTGAAAAACCCCGCCAAGTACCACCAGATCGGCGCCGAGATTCCCAAGGGCGTGCTGCTCGTCGGCCCTCCCGGGACCGGTAAGACCCTGCTCGCGCGGGCCATCGCGGGCGAGGCGGACGTGCCCTTCTTCTCGGTCTCGGCGTCCGAGTTCATGGAGATGTTCGTGGGCGTCGGCGCCAGCCGCGTGCGCACCCTCTTTGAGGACGCCCGCAAGTCGGCCCCGGCGATCATGTTCATCGACGAGATCGACTCCATCGGCCGCAAGCGTGGCGCGGGGATCGGCGGCGGCCACGACGAGCGCGAGCAGACCCTCAACCAGATCCTCTCGGAGATGGACGGCTTCGACAAGTCGAGCAGCGTGATCGTGCTGGCCGCGACCAACCGCCCCGACGTGCTGGACCCCGCGCTGCTGCGCCCCGGCCGTTTCGACCGTCAGGTGACCATTGACCTGCCGAACCTCAAGGAGCGCGAGGCGATCCTCAAGGTCCACCTGCGCAACAAGCCCCTCGCCCCCGGCGTGGACGTGCCCGAGGTCGCCAAGAGCACCCCGTACTTCTCGGGCGCCGACCTCAAGAACGTCACCAACGAGGCCGCGCTGGAAGCCGCCCGCTTGGGCAAGACCCAGATCGACATGAGCGACTTCTACCGGGCGCTCGACAAGATCACGCTGGGCCTGGAAAACGGCTCGCTGACTGTCAGCCCGCAGGAGAAAAAGGCCATCGCGTACCACGAGGCCGGGCACGCCGTGACCGCCGCCGTGATTCCGGGCAGCGACAAGCTTCAGAAGGTCTCTATCATCCCGCGCGGGCGGGCGCTGGGCGCCGCGTTCTACCTCCCCGAAGAGCAGGTGCTGATGAGCAAGGAGCGGCTGGAAAACCAGCTCGTGGTCGCGCTGGGGGGCCGCGCCGCCGAGGAAGTCTTTATGGGCAGCGTGACCTCGGGGGCCGCCGACGACTTCCGCAAGGCCACCAACATCGCCCGCAAGATGGTGCTGGAGTGGGGCATGGGCGACAACTTCAAGAACATGGCCCTGAGCACCGATTCCGGTCCGGTGTTCCTGGGCGAGGACATGGCCAAGCCCAAGATGTTCAGCGAACACACCTCGCAGCTCGTCGACGAGGACGTGAAGCGCATTCTGGGCCGCGCCTACGAGCGGGCCAAGGGCCTGGTCACCCAGTATGGGGCGGCCATGCACGAGGTCGCCGACGCCCTGCTCTCGCAGGAACTCATCACGGGCGACGTGGTCCGCGAGGCCGTTGCCCGCGTGGGCGGCAGCCCGCAGGCCGGAACGCCGACCCCGCAGCCGACGATGTAAACCCGCCGCAAGTGCAGCCCCCCGTCCAAGTGGCGGGGGGTTTTCGCTGTGCCGGCGGGAGTCAGGCCCTGTAGACGTTCGGGAGGTAGAAGAACAGGTCCAGTGGGGGTGGCCGAATCCCCTGCGTCCGCAGCAGCGCCGCGATCTGCGCCGTGTGCCGGACCTCGTGCAGCAGACGGTGCCACAGCAGGCCGTCCAACTTGAAGTGCTCCCCCGGCGCGTCCTCCACGACCCGCTCCAGATCGGCGTCCCCGAGTGTGGCGAGGTAGGCCAGGGTGCTCGCCTCGACCGCCCGCCAATAGTCCAGCAACTCCGGGAGGGGGAAGGCCGCGTAAACCGGGCCGTCCCCGGCGGCTTTGATGGCCGGGAAGCTGTCCTCCACGGGCGTGTCCCGCAAGACCGTGTAATGAATCCAGCCGTCTTCCACCGCTGCCGTGTGCGCCACCAGGTCCTTGATGCAGTGGAACCGTTCGCCGTCCAGCAGTGGGCGCGACAGCACCTCGTCCGGCACGCCCTCCAGCGTGGCCCACAGGTCGCGGCGGGCGCGGACGAGGTAGGCGTAAAGATCGGGGAGGTTCATCATTCCCGCCAGATTGCCCAATGGTCGTCCAGCGCGTCCATCTGCTCCTTCGTCCGGCCGCCCAGCCGCAGCAGGGCCATGATCTGGCCTCTGTGGTGGCTGTCGTGGACGATGGTGTGCTGGAGAAAGTGCGCGGGGCTGGAGCGGTAGCCCCCCTCGTTCCAGGGGTCCGCGAAGGGCTCGCCCGACGCGAGGTGGGCCTGCACGGCGTTCACGGCGGCCTCGTCGCCTGCCGCGAAGGCGGCGGCCAGCTCGGTGGGCGGGCTGCCATGCCAGCGCCACTGGGGGTCGCCGTCGGCGTCCTTTTGGGTGTGGTCCAGCAGCGGGTCCGCGTGTTCGCGCGACAGGTTCCACAGCCAGCCGACGCGGAAGCCCGCCATGTGCCGCAGGTGCCGTTCCACGGTCCAACCGCCCCGGCCGTCGGACAGGTCGAAGTCGGCGGGCGTCAGGGCGTTCAGCAGCACCTCGTTCACGCGCCCGTTGCGGCGGAAAGAGTCGAGCAGGAGAGCGAGTTCAGTCATGGGAACCTCTGGGGAAAGGGGAACCGGTGCGGGAGAAGCATCAAGCCAGCTCCAGTTGTACGGCCACGGGGTCGCCTTCCTCCAACCCCTCGGCCTGCCGGACACTGGCCCGGACGGGCAGGACGTAGAGGTCGTCCTTGGGAAAGAGCGAGGTCTTCCACTGGGTTTCACCGATCTGGACCCGCACCGGAAGCATGCCCCAGCCGTAAGTGACGAGGCTGGAGGCGGCCTTCAACTCGCCGGACTGCTCCGCTGGAACGGTCACGAAGTACCAGGGGGCCGGACCCCGCCAGAACCACAGCGGGCCGCTGAACTCCAGCCGAGTGGACGGCAGGGGAAGGTCCGACTGCGACACGTTCCTCACCGCTCGTAGAAGGCGGGCGGCTCAATCCCCAGCGCCCGCAGATAGACGTAGCCCTGGCCCCGGTGGTGAATCTCGTTGTCGATGGTGTAGATGGCGGCGGCCCAGCCGGTCATCTGACCCCAGGGGAGGGTGTGCGTCTGCGGGAAAGAGGCGAGGTCCACTCTTGGAAATTCCCGCTCCAGCCGCTCAGAGAGGGCGTCCCAGGCGGTCAGCAGTTCGGCGCGGTCCTGGGAGACGCCCTCCCGCCAGTCGGGTTCGGGCCACGCGCCGGTCAGCAGGCCATTCAGGGTCAGTTCGCTGACCTGATGAATCTCCCACGCCATCTCCCCGAACGGCCGCATGGGCGGCGCAGCCGTGAAGGTGAACAGGTGATCTTCCGGGAAGGCCTCGATCACCCGGCGGGTCAGGGCGCGGTGGCCCTGCCAGTGGGCCAGAAACTCCTGCGGCGAGACGAGGGTGGCGGTCGCGGTGTGCGTCATACGAACTCCTCCTTACGTCCAGAGCGTAACCGGGCTTCCCGTCAGGTGTTGACGCATTTGGGTGTCATGCTGTCTGCCATGTACGACCCCTCCATGCGGGTGCTGACCGTGCTGGAACTGCTGCAAACGCGGGAAACCGTGACGGGCGCGGAGCTCGCCCGGCGGCTGGAAGTCAGCCCGCGCACCGTGCAGCGGTACGTGGCGCGGCTGCAAGACCTGGGCATCCCGGTCGAGGGGCGGCGGGGGGTGGGCGGCACGTACCGGCTCAAACCCGGCTTCCGGCTGCCGCCGCTGATGTTCACGGGGGAGGAAGCGCTCAGCCTCGCGCTGGGGCTCCAGGCCCTGCGGCACCTGGGCTTGCAGGCCCTGACTCCGGCCGCGCAGGCGGCGAGCGCCAAGCTGGGCCGCACCCTGCCCCACGCCCTGCGCGAGAGCGTGCAGGCGCTGGAAGGCGCGGTGCAACTGGACGCCTCGCCCTGGGTGGTCACGACCGACGCGGCGCTGCTGTCGCGGGTGCTGGAGGCGGTGCGGGCCACGCGGACGGTGCGCTTCGAGTACGTCTCGCACCGGGGCGAGGTCACCGGGCGGGACGTGGACGTGTACCGCGCCGTTCACCTCGGCGGGCGCTGGTATGCGGTGGGCTGGTGCCACCTGCGCGGTGAGCGGCGCTGCTTCCGGCTGGACCGGATGCGCGGGCTGAGCGTGCTGGAGCTGGGCTTCACTCCACCGGACGCCTTCGACGCGCTCGCGTACCTGCGCGACACCCTGACCGAGCTGCCCCCCACCCACGGGGTCAGCGTCTGGCTGGCGGCCCCACCCGAGGCCCTCGCCGGGCGCGTTTCGCTGTGGCGCACCGACCTCACCCCCGAGGACGGCGGCACCCGGCTGCGCTGTCAGCGCGAGGATCTGGAGGGCTTCGCCGCATTCCTGCTGGGGCTGGGGTGCGCCTTTCGGGTAGACGGCCCGCCCGAGCTGCGGGAGGTCTTCGGGCGGCTGGCGGGGCGGTGCGCGGCGGTAGGGGCGGGGGATACACTGGCCCATGACCCAGAACCCGGTGCCCCCTGACGACCTGCTGCGCGGCAAGGCGTACACGGAGGGGGAGATCACCGTCGCCTACGACGCTCCCCGCTGCACCCACGTTGCCAACTGCGTGCGCGGTCTGCCCGCCGTCTTCCGGCCGAAGGAGCGGCCCTGGATTCAGCTCTGGAACGAGGCCGATGCCCAGCGCGTGGCCGAGGTCGTGCGGACGTGCCCGACCGGGGCGCTGCACTACGCGCTGCACGGGGCACCCCCCGAAGCCCCCGCCGTGCCCACCACCGTCATGCCCGTGAAGGACGGCCCCCTGGTGATGCGCGGCGACCTCGTGATCCAGACCCCGGCGGGTGAGGTGCGCGAGGTGCGGGCCGCCCTGTGCCGCTGCGGGGCGAGCGGCAACAAGCCCTTTTGCGACGGCACCCACGCCCGCATCGGCTGGAAGAGCGACCAGCCCGGCGGTCAGGCCACCCCCGACCAGCGCGGCGACGGCCACCCGGAAGAAGGCCAGCAGGCCGACGGGGCGCGGCGGGACTAATCCGCGACCGTGTGCCCCGCCCCCCGCAGCGCCGCCAGCGCGTCCGGCAACCGCGCCGCCGGGACCAGCACGTAATCGGTGTCGTAGGTGCTCAGCGCGAAGATGCCCACTCCGGCCCCGCGCAGCGGCTCCAGCACGGCGGCCAGAATGCCTGTCAGCCCGAAGTCGAAGGGGCCGTGCAGCCGCAGCGCGGCCCACCCCGCCTGATGCCGAGTGCCGGGCGGGAGGTGCGCGACCTCGCATACCAGCGACAGTTCCTCGGCGGTGCGCGTCAGGCTGAAAAACCCTCCCCCAAGCGGCGGCAGGGGGGCCTCCGGCGGAAGTTGGGCGACGGCGAACTCGGTGGGCGCGGCACCTCCCAGGACCGAGAGCGTAAGGCGCGGGCGGGCCGGAGGAGTCATGAGGGAGAATGGCACGGACAGAAGACGAAAGAGATAGACGGGTGACGGAGAGGGCCATGGAAAACGAGTCACAGCCGCTGGTGCGTGTCTACCTGAGTGTGACGGGCGACTTCGATCCACTGAACTTCAGTGAGTTGGTGGGGTTGCGGGCAGACAGAACGGCGCGTCGCGGTGAGCGTGACGGGGCAAGGGTTGTGCCACGTTGCGACTCCTGGGACCTGGAAATGGCCGAGCGACGGACCTGGGATATGGAAGGGGTGGTTGACGACCTTCTCGCGCGCCTAGCTGGACACGAGGCACAAATCAACGCCGTGACCAGAGCACACGACTTGGGCGTCGTTCTGAGGATCGTTGCCTACTGGAATCCAGCAGAGTCCTCTGCACCGGCTGTCACCTTGAGCGTCCAGCAGATCGCTTGTCTGGCTCGGCTCGGAGCTTTTCTGGATGTGGATCTGTACGCATCCTGACTGAGAGAGGGTGACCGAGCCTCTCCCTTAAACTGCCGTATGACCACCACCCTCACCATCCCCGACTTGATTCGCAAGAAGCGTGACGGCGCAGAGCACACCCGCGCCGAACTCGAGCAGCTCGTGCTGGGCTACACGCGGGGCGACGTGCCCGACTATCAGGTCAGCGCGTGGCTGATGGCCGTCTACCTGCGCGGCATGACCGCCCAGGAAACCGCCGACCTGACGCTGGTGATGGCCGATTCGGGTGACCAGATGGACCTCGCGGGGCTGCCGCGCACGGTGGACAAGCACTCGACGGGCGGCGTGGGTGACAAGACCAGCCTGATCCTGACGCCGATGCTGGCGGCCCTCGGCCTGACCGTCGCCAAGATGAGCGGGCGCGGGCTGGCCCACACGGGCGGCACCATCGACAAGCTGGAAAGCTTTCCCGGCTGGAGCCCCGACCTCCCGGAAGACCGCTTTCTGGCCCAGGCGAGCGAGATCGGCCTCGCGCTCGTCGGGCAGACCAGGGACCTCGCCCCCGCCGACGGCAAGCTCTACGCCCTGCGCGACGTGACCGCCACCGTGGACTGCCTGCCCTTGATCGCCTCGTCCATCATGAGCAAGAAGCTCGCGTCCGGGGCGCACACCGTCGTGCTGGACGTGAAGGTGGGCGCCGGGGCCTTTATGCGGACGCTGGAAGACGGCCGGGGCCTCGCCCGCGCGATGGTGGATATCGGGACGCGGGCGGGGCGGCAGGTGCGGGCCGTGCTGACCGACATGGATACCCCGCTGGGGCACATGGCCGGGAACAGCCTGGAGGTGCAGGAGGCCCTGAGCACCCTGCGCGGCGAAGGCCCCGATGACCTCACCGAGCTGTGCGTGGCCCTCGCGGTGGGGGCGCTCGCGGCCTATGGGGAGGACCCCGCAGAGGCCGAGGCCCGCGCCCGCGCCACCCTCACGGACGGCTCGGCCCTGGCGAAGTTCCGCGCCTTCGTGGAGGCGCAGGGCGGGGACACCTCCCTGGTGGACCGCCCCGAGCGGCTGGACGTGGCCCCCGGCCGGGCGGACGTGGTGGCCCCCGCCCCCGGCTTCGTGGAGCGCCTCGACGCCCTCGCGGTGGGCCGGGCGGTCCTGGTGCTGGGCGGTGGGCGCGAGCGCAAGGGCGAGGCCATTGACCACGGGGTCGGCGTGGAAGTGTTGAAGAAGCCCGGCGAGGCGGTGGAGGCGGGCGAACCCGTGCTGCGCCTCTACCACCGGGACGGCCGGGGCTTGGACGCCGCCCGCCGACTGCTGGAAGAGGGCCTGAGCGTGACAGAAACGGCCCCGCCGCCCCAGCCCTTGATTCTCGACCGGGTGAACTGACCACCGCTGGGTGAACGTTCCCCCTCTGCCGCATGGCGTGGGGGGTGCGTTACCCTCACCCCATGCGGACGGTCGTCCTGATCATCATCGTCGTGCTCGCGGCCATCTTCGCGGTCCTCAACCGTCACGCGCTGATGTTCGGGCACACCCTGAACCTGGGCTTCGTGACCTACACGGGCGTGCCGCTGGGACTGATCCTGCTGCTCGCGGGCCTCTTTCTGGCGCTGCTGTTTTTCCTGTGGGCCAACGTCGAGCGGCTGCGCGGGCAGGCCGACAGCGCCCGGCTGCTGCGCGACATGGAGGCGCTGCGGGCCAACCTCGACGCGCAGGAGGGGAGCCGCTTCGCGCAGCTTCAGGCATATATCGACGAGCGGTTCGAAACGCTGGGCCAGAGCGTGAGCCGCCCGGCGCTGCCCGCCCCCGGCCTCGCGGAGACGAACGCCCGCCTCGACGCCCTGCAACGCGACCTGAACCTGCAACTCGCGCAGATGGACGATTACCTCAAGCGGCGACTGAAGTAAGGCTGCCCGTCTCCTTGCACCCGGTTCAGAACTGGGGTCCGGCCCTTCTCGGCGCGTCTAGAATGCGCCGGGAAGCTGGTTTTCCCCAAAGAGGAGTGAAAAGGCTATGGCGCTCGACCGTTTTTTCCGCAGACGCCGTCCCCAGCCGCAGGGCGGGGCGGAGTTGCCGGACCTGTGGACCCAGTGCCCCCAGTGCAAGGAGGGGGTTTACAACCGTGACCTCGAACTCAGCGCCCACGTCTGCCCGCGCTGCGGCCACCACCTGCGGCTCGACGCGGGGCGGCGGCTGGAGGTGCTGCTCGATGGGGGCAGCTTCCGGCAGCTCTCGGGCCGGGTGCAGCCTGTCGACCCCCTGGGCTTCGAGGACACCGAGCCCTACCCGGCGCGGCTGGCGCGGGCGCAGAAGAAGACGGGCCGCCCCGACGCGATCCTGACCGGGACCGGGACCATCCTGGGCCTGCCCGTGACGGTGGCTGCGATGGATTTCGCCTTTTCGGGCGGCAGCATGGGCAGCGTGGTGGGCGAGGAAATCGCGCGGGCCGCCGAGCACGCGGCGGGGGCCGGGACGCCCTTGGTCCTCGTCGCGGCGAGCGGCGGGGCGCGGATGCAGGAGAGTGCGCTGTCGCTGATGCAGATGGCGAAGACGACCGTGGCGCTCGAAGGCCTCGCCGAGCGCGGGCTGCCTTACGTTTCCATTCTGAGTGACCCCACGACCGGGGGCGTAACCGCCTCTTTCGCCACCGTCGCGGACGTGATCGTGGCCGAGCCGGGCGCATTGATCGGCTTCGCGGGGCCGCGCGTGATTCAGCAGACCATCCGCCAGCACCTCCCCGAGGGCTTCCAGCGCTCGGAATTCCTGCTGGAACACGGCATGGTGGACGCGGTCGTGGACCGCCGCGAGCACCGGGCCTACCTGCGCTCGCTGCTCGGCGTGCTGACCCGGCAGCCCGCCCCCGAGGTGGGCGCGTGACCGCCCCCGCCGACACCCTGCGCGAGCTCGAAGCCCGGCTGCGCGACCTGGAGGACACGGCGCAGCGCACCGGGCAGAACCTCGACGCGGCCCTGACGCCGCTGCGGGCCGAGGTCGAGCGGCTGCGCGGCGAGGGCCACGCCCGCCTGACCCGCTGGGAACGGGTGGGCCTCGCGCGGGCGCCGGGCCGCCCCACCGCGTTGGATTACGTGGAGCGCCTCTGCACCGACTTCACTGAGCTGCACGGCGACCGCGCCTACGGCGACGACCCTGCCCTGATCGGCGGCCCGGCCCGCTGGGGGGGCGTGCCCGTGATGCTGCTGATGCAACAGAAGGGCCGCGACACCAAGGGCAAGATCAAGCGCCGCTTCGGCATGAGCAACCCCGAAGGCTACCGCAAGGCGGTCCGGCTGATGGACCTCGCCGACCGCTTCGGGCTGCCGGTCGTGACCCTGATCGACACGCCCGGCGCCTACCCCGGTATCGAGGCCGAGGAACGCGGCCAGGGCTGGGCCATCGCCGAGAGCATTCAGCGGATGGTGCGCCTCCGCGTGCCCGCCGTCTGCGCCGTGATCGGCGAGGGCGGCTCGGGTGGGGCGCTCGCGCTGGGCGTGGGCAACCGGGTGCTGATTCAGGAAAACGCCTGGTACTCGGTGATCTCGCCCGAGGGGGCGGCCAGCATCATCTGGAAGGACGCGGCCAAGGCCCCCGAAGCCGCCGAGGCCCTGCGCCTCACCGCCCCCGACCTGCTGGAACTGGGGCTGGTCGAGGAAGTCGTGCCCGAACCCGTGGGCGGCGCCCACCTCGATCCGGGTGCGGCGGCGACGGCGCTGGGCGAGGCCGTCTCGCGGCACCTCGCGGAGCTGTCGGCGCTGGGGCCGGACGAGCTGAAGGCCGGGCGGGCGGCCCGCTTCCGGGCGCTGGGGGCGTTTCGGGAGGGGTGAGAGACCCCTCACCCCGCTGCTTCGCCGCGCCCCTCTCCCCGTGGGAGAGGGGGCTTGTTGTTGGGCGCCGTTCTTCTGCCAGCGGCTGACGGACGCCGGGCATGTCACCCAGAGCGCAGCGGTTCGTGTTGGCGACGGCTCCAGCCCAGTTGACCGAAAGAACCCCCTCTCCCCTGGGAGAGGGGTCTCTCAGTGCCCGCTCGTCGCCTTCAGCCCGATGATCGCCACGATCATCATGCCCAAGAAGAGCAGGCGGCTCAGCGTGACCGGTTCCTTGAACAGCACGATGCCCAGAATCGCCGCGCCCACCGCGCCGATGCCCACCCAGACCCCGTAGGCCGTGCCGATGGGCAGCGTCTTGGCCGCCAGCCCCAGCAGGCCCATGCTGGCGACCATGCTCAGCAGGGTCAGCACCGTGGGGACGGGCCGGGTAAAGCCCTCGGTGTACTTCAGGCCGATCGCCCAGCCGATTTCGAGCAGCCCCGCGATCACGAGCAGAATCCATGCCATACGACACCTCCTGCGCCGTCTTGTCGTGACCGGGTACGGCGGTGCTCTCGTCCGGAGTTCGGCCCCCAGTCCCGTGCATACGGAGGGGGGCGACTGCCAGCAGTGTAGCGGCCCCGCGTAAGCAAAGGAGGAGCGGCGTGTAAGCCTCCCGTTACACGCCGCTCCTGCTGGGGACTGGCGGCTATACCCCCAGGTACGCGCTCCGCACCCGGTCGTCACCCAGCAGCGCCTGCTGCGAGCCTTGCAGCGACACCCGGCCCCCCTCCAGCACGTACCCCCGGTGCGCGATGCCCAGCGCGGCGAAGGCGTTCTGCTCGGCCAGCAGCACGCTGACCCCGGCCTCGTTGACCCGCTGCACGGCCTGGAAGACCTGCTCGACCACGAGCGGGGCCAGCCCCAGCGACGGCTCGTCGAGCAGCAGGAGCTGGGGCCGCGCCATCAGCGACCGCGCGATGGCGACCATCTGCTGCTGCCCGCCCGACAGGCTCCCGGCGGGGGCGTTCCGCTTGCCCACCAGATCGGGAAAGAGGTCGTAGACCCGCCCCAGCTCGCGCTCGGTGCCCGCCGCGTCCCGGCGGTGCACGAAGGCGCCCAGCCGCAGGTTCTTCTCCACGCTGAGGTCGGGAAAGAGCAGGCGGCCTTCCGGACACTGCGAGACCCCCTGCGACACGTTGAACTCGGGCCGCCCGCCCGTGAGCGGCACCCCGCGCCACGTCGCCGTGCCCGCCGAGGGACGTTGGAGCCCGCTGAGCGTCCGGAACAGGGTGCTCTTGCCCGCCCCGTTCGCCCCCAGCAGCACGACGATCTCGCCCTCCTGCACGGTCAGGTCCACGTCGTGCAGCGCCCGGAAGGGGCCGTAATTCACGCTGAGGCGCTGCACCTCAAGCATGGGCACCCTCCCCGCTCCCACTCCCGGTGGTGCCCGGCTGCCCCATCTGCCCGCCGTGGGCGTGCCCGCCCAGGTAGGCCTCGATCACGGCGGGGTCGCGGCTGACCGCTCCCGGCGTGCCCTGCGCAATCTTCTGGCCGTGGTGCAGCACCACGATCTCGTCGGCGAGGCCCATCACCAGGCTCATCTTGTGCTCGACGAGCGCGACCGTCAGGCCGCCCCCCACCAGTTCCCGGATCAATCCCATCAGGTTGACGGTCTCCTCGGGGTTCATCCCGGCAGCGGGTTCGTCCAGCAGCAGCAGTTTGGGATCGCTGGAGAGCGCCATCGCAATGCCGACGCGCTTCTGGCCTTCCTGGGTCAAGGCCCCGGCGGGCCGTCCGGCCTGCCCTGCCAGCCCCACCCGCTCCAGCGCCCGCAGTGCCCCCTGGCGGCTTTCCGCCTCGTCGCGGCGCTCGCGGCCCGTGCGCAGCAGGGCGTCCCACACTCCCGCCCGCGTCCGGACCCGGTGGCCGATCATCGCATTGTCGAGCACGCTGAGTTCCTTGTAGATGGTGGTCGTCTGAAAGGTGCGGGCGATGCCGCGCCCCACGACCTGATGGGTCCTCAGGCGGGTGATGTCCTCGCCCTGAAAGCGGATGCGCCCCGAGGTCGGCTGATAGAAGCCCGAGATCAGGTTGAAAAAGGTGCTCTTGCCCGCCCCGTTCGGCCCGATGATCGCGGTGATCTTCCCGGCCGGAAGCTGGGTCGTCACGTCGCGCACGGCATGCAGGCCCCCGAAGCGAATGCCCAGCCCCTCGACCTCCAAGATGGCGTTCGGCAGAATGGCGTCCGGCTCAGGCATGGTCCACCGTCCTCTCGGTGCGGGCGCTCGCCCGGCGCACGCTCCAGCGGTCCCACAGTCCGGCCAGCCCCTGCGGCGCGAAGAGAACGAGCAGCACCAGCAGCGGCCCGAACACGATGTACTGGTAGTCTTGCAGCCCCTTCAGGAATTGCAGCGCCACGTAGATCAGCCCGGTCCCCAGCAGCGGCCCTGCCAGCGTGCCCACCCCTCCGACGAGCAGGTACAGCAGCACGGTGAAGGTGGTCGTCGGGCCGGTCACCGCCGAGCCCAGGAAGCCCACGTAGGCGGCGTACACGCCGCCCGCCAGTCCCGCCAGGGCAGTGGAGAGCATCAGCGCCCGCAATTTATGCGAGTACACGTCGATGCCCGCGCTCCGCGCGAGGTCATCGCCGCCCCGGATGGCGACCAGCGAGCGCCCGAACACACTCTGGCGGGTCCGCGCCACGATCAGCACCGTCAGCGCCAGCGCCGCCAGCGCCACGTAGTAGAAGTTGGCCGAACGCGAAAAATCGATCCCGAACAGGCTGGAGGCGGGCGGCACCCCGTTGAGGCCGTCGCCGCCGCCCGTCAGGCTGTCCCACTTGTTGATCACCAGCGCGATGATCACGCCCACGCCCAGGGTGAAGATGGAAAAGACGTCCCCCCGCGTGCGGAAGGCCACCAGCCCCATCAGCAGCCCGCCCAGCGCACAGATCAGCACGGCGGTGGGCCACGCCAGCCAGAAGTTCCAGCCCTGTTTCAGCGTCAGGATGCCCACCGCGTAGGCCCCGATCCCGAAAAAGCCCGCGTGCGCGAGCGGAAGCTGCCCCGTGTAGCCCAGCATCACGTTCAGGCCGTAGGCGAGCATCGACCAGATCATCACGTTGATCGCCACGTCCAGCACGTAGCCGCCGGGTTGCAGGAGCGGCAGCAGCGCGGCGAGCACGAAGACGGCGACCCACACCAGCGGGCCGGGTTTGAACGCGGAGCGCGTCATCGGGCGCCCCCCCCGTGACCTTTGCCTCCGACCGGCATCACGTTCCCCTCCGGAAGAGCCCCTGCGGGCGAATCGCCAGCACGAGGACCAGCACCACGAACCCGATCACCTCCGCGAAATCCAGCCCGATGTAAAACCCCCCGAAGATCTCGGCCAGCGCGAGCAAAAAGGCCCCCACGATGGCGCCCGGCACGCTGCCCATGCCGCCCAGGATGATGATGGCGAAGACCTTGAGGTTCATCACCTCGCCCATCGCGGGCGTCACCGAGACGATGGGCGCGATCAGGGCCGCCGCGACCGCCGCGAGCGCCCCCGAGATGGCGAAGGTCAGCATCCCGACCCGGTTGACATTGATGCCGACCAGCCGCGCTCCCTCGCGGTTCTGGGCCATCGCCTCGATGGTCGCGCCCGTCAGCGTGCGCTTGAGAAAGAAGTTCAGCCCCAGCATGACGAGCACCGAGGCCACAATCACCAGCAGCCGCTGCCAGGTGATCACCACCCCGCCGAGGTCGAGGATGCCGGGAATCGGCTCGGCGATCTGCTTGAAGTCCGCGCCCCAGATGCGCTGCACCGCCGCCTCGAAGAAAAACAGCACCCCGATCGCCGCGATCATCGCGTGAACGTGCGGGGCATTTCGCAGGGGGTAGAAGACCAGCCGTTCGAGCAGCGCCGCGAGCCCGGCGACGAGCACCGCCGCGATCAGCAGCGCGGCGAGGTACGGCACGCCCAGCCCGCTCAGCACCGCGTAGGTGAAGTAGGCCCCCAGCATGTACAGCCCGCCGTGCGCGAAGTTGGGCACCCGCATCACGCCGTATACCAGCGTCAGCCCCAGCGCGACGAGCGCGTACACGCCGCCCAGCGCCAGCGCGTTGGAGAGTTGTTGAAAGAGGGTGGTCAAGGTCGGGTCTCCTGGAAGGTCAGAACGGGGGTAAGAGAAAAAGGGCCGCGTTCCGCTGGGCGGGGGGCGCGGCCTGGGCAGGGGAGAGGCTCCGGGGTGGGTTCTGGACGCGCTCTCCCCATCAGCGCTTTACTTGTAGACCTTGGTGACGCGCAGGCGGTTGTACTTGCCGTCCTTGACGCTGGCGATCACGAACTCGGCGTCCACGTGGCCCCCGGCGGTCACTCCGGCGAGCTTGTAGATGGTCTGGCGCTGCGGCAGGGCCTTGGCGGCGGCGTTGAGCTGGGCGCGGATGGCCTCGGGGTTGTCGGTCGTTCCGGCGAGCGTCATCGCGCGGGCGATGATGTTCATGCCCATGTAATTCAGCGCGGCCTCGCTGGTGGGGTCTTTCTTGTAGGCCCGCGAGTACTGGGTGCGGAACAGCTGGGTGCCGGGATACTCGATGGTGGGCAGCACCCCCACGCTGCCGTTGAGGTAGCTGCGCGGAATCACGTCGTCCATCTGCTCGAACTTGGCCTGATCCATCACGATGAAGCCGCCCTTGAAGCCCTGTTCCCGCGCGGCCTTGATGACCTGCGCGGTGGGCTGACTGGGGCCGCCCACGAACAGCACGTCGGGCCGCTCGGAGAGCGCCTTGGTCACCGCGCTGGAGTAGTCCACGGTGGTGTTGTAGTCCACGCCGTTGTTGGTCCCCACCGTGCCGCCCTGCTTGCGCCAGCCGTCGCTGATGGCCTCGGTCCACTGCTTGCCGTAGGCACTGGTGGTGCCGATCAGCCCCAGCCGCTTGCCGAAGGCCTTCATCTGCGTCTGGACAAAGGGCTGCACGTAGTTGTCGTAGCGCGGCGGCAGCATGAAGGTCAGCGGGTTTTTCGCCGCCAGAATCGCGGGCTCGCTGGAATACGCGACGAGCAGGAACCGGGGGTCGCGCGTGGCAAGCGGCTGCACCGCCTGAATCCCGCCCGCGTGCGGCACGAAGATCACGTCGATGCCCTGCGAGGTCAGGCGCCGCACGTTGGTCGCCGTCTCGTTGGGCAGGTAGCGGTCGTCGAGCGACACCAGCCGGAAGGTGACCTTTTCATTGCCGACCGTGATGCCCCCGGCCTTGTTGAGTTCGTTGATCGCCATCTCGATGCCGCTCTGGACATCCTTGCCGTAAAAGGCCGCGCCGCCCGACAGCGGCCCGCTGTAGCCGATGCTGACCACCTTGTCGGCGAGGGCGGGGGCTGCCGAGACGGCAAGAGCCAGCGAGAGCAAAAGACGCTTCTTCATAAGACCTCCGGCGCGGCGGGATGGTGCCGCACGAGACTTGGCGTTCGCCAGGTGGGCTGGCAGCTGAACAGCGCATGGGTGTGAAGCAGGGTTGTGGGTAGGCGCATGCTGGCATGGACCGGGGGGGGTGTCAATTGCCTTGCCCCCATTCCTTCACCCTCCCCGGCGGGGGCCGTACACTGCCGGGCGCGATGACCGACCCGTCCACTTCCCTTCAGCCCCCCCAGTCCCGCACGCCCGCGCCGCGCAGCCGCGCCCGGATGCTCGAACTCGTCTTTCCCAAGGACACGAATTACCTGGGCACAGCCTTCGGGGGCTTCGTGCTCTCGCTGATGGACAAGGCCGCCAGCGTGGCGGCGGTGCGGCACGCGGGACCCGGCGGCGCGGTGGTCACGGCCCGCATGGACGGGGTGGACTTCCGCACGCCCATCCGGGTGGGGGACGCGGTGGCCCTCGACGCCCGCGTGGTCCGGGTGGGCCGCTCGTCCATGACCATTCAGGTGGACGTGTACCGCGAGCACATGGCCTCCGGCGAGCAGGAACTCGCCACCACGGGCCTGTTCGTCTTTGTCGCGCTGGGCGAGGACGGTGCCCCCCGCCCGGTCCCGCCCCTCGCCGAAGGGCTCGATACCGCCAGCGCCGAGCCCGACACCGAGGCCCGCCCCTGACGCCCGGCCCCCTCCACCTCACCCTGATTCGCCACGGCGCGACCGTCTGGAACGGGGAGGGCCGCTGGCAGGGCTGGACCGACACCCCGCTGGGCGAGGTGGGGGAGAGGCAGGCACGGCGGCTGGGCGTACGGCTGGCCGAACGCGACCCCGGCCTCGTCTACGCCAGCGACCTGCGCCGGGCCGCAGAGACGGCCCGCCTGGCCCTGCCCGGCGCAGAAGTCCGGCTGGACCCCCGATTGCGCGAACTGCACTTCGGGCGCTACGAGGGGGCGACCTCCGAACAGGTGCTCCACGACCCCGACTACGCCGCGTGGCAGCGCGACCCCTGGCGCCTCCCTACCCCCGGCGGCGGCGAGCGTCTGGAGGAGGTGGGGGCACGGATGCGGGATTGGGCAGAGGAATTACCGGGCGGGACCGTGACCGCCTTCACCCACGGGGCGGCGCTGCGGGCGCTGCTGTGCACCCTCTTCGGCTGGCCCGCGCCCCCGCAGCCCGGCTACGTGCTGCCTTTTCCCTACCGCCACGCACACACCGGGATCACCCGGCTGGAGCGGCGCGGCGTCGGGTGGACCCTGCACGTCTACAACGACCACGCCCACCTGGGGGACTAGCGGTTACGCCAGCGCCAGCCGCGCATGCGCGAGGTGGTGGCGCAGGTGCCAGTCGTGCTTGGCGACGAGCCGCCACAGGTCCTGCTCGCCCTCCTGCGGGTGGGTCACGCGGCGGGCGAACTGTTCGGGGTCGGTGCCGCGCAGCAGAGCGGCCCAGCGCACGTTCGCCGTGTCCATCAGCGCCAGCGCCTCCGCCACCGGCAGCGCCGCGTCCGCCAGGGTCAGCCACGCCTCCTGCGCGAAGGGCTGGATGACGTAGCCTTCGGCCGTCAGGCCGTACTTCAGGCGGTTCAGGCCATGCATGTGTGCGTCCGCTGCGTGGTGGGCGAGTTGCGCGACCGTCCACCCCCCAGGGCGGTAGCTGCGGGCCAGCCCGGCCGCGTCCAGCCCCGTCACGGCCTCCCGCCACTCGCGCCCGGTCGCCTCCATCCGCGCGGCGACGGCTTCCAGCGCCGCCCGGTCCCGCGTGGGCAGGTCCTGAATCGGGCCGATGGGAAAGCGGCGGGCGTCGTCTGCCATGGGGCAGTATCCCCCGCCCAGTTACCTTCCTTCCCGATACATTGAATTTAGAGGTATACTGGAACCATGAACTCCCGCGAGCAGCTCCGGATGCTGATTCTGGCCGTGCTGGAGCGGCAACCCGAACACGGCTACGCCATCGCGCAGGCGATCAAGGCCCGCTCCGAGGGGCTGCTGACCGCCAAGGAAGGCACCCTCTACCCCGCCCTGCACGCGCTGGAGGCCGAGGGACTGGTCGAGAGCGAGGAGCGCGAGGCGGGCGGCCGGGTGCGGCGCGAGTACCGCCTGACCGAGAAGGGCAGTAAGGTGCTGGCCAAGGCGCGGGGCGACTGGCAAAAGCAGGTGCGGGCGGTGGGTGCGGTGCTGGGAGGCACGCCGTGACGCTGGAGCGCTGGCTGGAGTTCGCCACACGCGGCCTGGCCCCGGCGGCGGCCGAACGGGTGCGGCGGGAGTACGCGGCGGCTTTCGAGGATGCCCAGGCCGCTGGGGAATGGCCGTACGAGATCCTCGCTGGCTGGGGCGACCCCCACCGGGTGGGCCGGGAACTGCGCCGGGTCCACCTGACCGAACAGGAAGCCCGCGCCCTGCACCCCGGCTACGCGCCGACCTGGGCCGGGCTGCGGCAGGCGCTGGGGGAAGATCTGGGGTTCATCGTGGGTCCCGCCCTGATCGTGACGCTTCAGATGGTGCGTGGGGAAGCCGGGTCAGCGCCCGCGTTCTGGGGGTGGGCCGGGATTGTCCTGCTGCTGACGGGCCTGCGCTGGCTGGTCGTCTCCCGGCTCGCGTCCAGGGTGCGCTGGCGGGTTGTGGCCTCGTGGCTCTTGCACCCGTGGACCGTGCTGAGTGGGCTGCTCGTGGGAATCACGGTCGCCAGCCTGAAGTCGGGCCGCGAACCGCTGGGGGGGCTGCGGCCTGGCCCTGACGCCACGTTGCTGGAATACGTCTTCATCCTGGGGTTGGCGCTGCTGCCTTTGTCTCACCTCCTGCGCCTCCCGACTTCTCTCCGCGCCGCCGCCAAGCAGGAGGGGGAAACCGCATGACCCTGGAGCACTGGCTGCGGGAGGCCACCGCTGGGCTGCCGTCCGAAGTCGCCCAGCGGGTGCGGGCCGAGTACGCCGCCCACGTCGCGGAATCGGGGGTGCCCGAGGCCGAGGCGGTCGCGGCGCTGGGTTCACCGCAAGCGGTGCGGCGGTCGCTGGGGCAGACGTATCTGGGCGCGGAACGGCTGGAAACGTTGAGGGAAGAGTCGCTGGCGCGGGGACTGTTCGGCCTCGTCTGGCTGCTGCCCCTGCTGTATGGCGGCTACATGGTCTGGGACTGGTGGAGCTGGGAGCGGGGTGAGGGGGTGACCCTCCCCTGGGGCGCGGCCGGGCCTGCCCTGGCGACGCTGCTCAACCTGCTCGTGTGGGGCGTTACGGCCCGCACCGTCCCCGAGCGGCGTCGGCTGTGGCGCACGCAGTGGGGCAGTCTGTGTGTGATCTCCATGCTGTGGATCAATGACGTGGTGGATGTGTGGCGGGGTCAGGAGACGGAGGTCTGGGGAGTCGGGCTGCTGGGAACCGCCTTGCTGGCCGCGCTGGCCGTCGCCTTTCGGGACGACCGCCGATTGCGCCGCACCCTCGCCCTGAAGGAGAGCCGCCCATGACCCAGACTCCGCTCAGCCGCTACTTGGACACCGTGACCGCTCCTTTCCCGCCCGACACGGCCCGCCGTATCCGGCACGAGTTGGAGGAACACGCGCTGGCCCACGCCGACGCCCTGCGGGCAGCGGGGCACCCCGACCCGGAGGGCGCGGCCCAGGCGGCGCTGGGGTCGGCGTCCCAGGTGCAGCAGGCGCCGATGGGGGCGCACTTCACGCGGTTGGAGGAAGAGGAGTTGTGGGCGAACCGGGCCTACCGAAAAGCTGATCCGCGAGAATGGGGTGGACTCGTCTTTGATGCGGTGATCGGGTTGGCCCTGCCCTTCATGTCCCTCCTCGTGGGCTGAGGCTTTTCCTGGGTGGCCTACGGAATCTATGTGGCTGGAGTGCTGGTGCTGGGCGCGGTGGAATGGGCCATTCCTCGCCGCTGGCCCGCCCGCAGCGCACGGGTGCTGGTGGTGCTACGGTCGGCCCGGTCGCTGTTCGTCATGCTCAGCCTCTACGCGATCTGGCTCTCGCAGGATTCCTCGTTCGGGGCGGCCATCCTCGGGGTGGCCGTAGGCGCGGGGATTGTCCACCTGATCCTGCTGCGTCCCCTCTGGTCCCACCTCCCCAAAGCCCTGCGCGGCGCCCGCTGATCCCCTTTGCCCTGTTAAGCTCCCCTCCATATGCTGACCTTTACCGAGGCGGCCCGGCAGCCCGCCGCCGTGGTCGGGGCCGAGACGCACCGGCTGGCCGCGCACGCCGGGCGCCTGAGCGCCGGGATGGTGGTCCCCGCGAGCTATGAGGAGGCCTTTTACCGGGGCAACAACCTGCCCGAGCAACTCCGGCGCCTCTTTTCGGGCCTTAATCCCGCCCGGCTGGACGAGGACCTGCTGGAGACGCTCGCGCCCCGCGCCGCCGAGCTGGTCCGCACGAGCGCCCTGTCGGACGACGCGGTGCAACTGTTCTACCGGGCGCTGGGCAACGCGGGCCTGAGCATGGGCGAGGTGCATCTGCGCCGTCCCGGTGGGCAGCAGACGGAGGCTGCGGCCGTCACGCCGCCTGGAACAGCCGCCCTGCATGCCCTCAAGCGGCTGTGGGCGCGGGACTGGACCTTCGGGGCGGTGCTGGCCCGACTGGACGAGCACGGCAGTGTGGGCCTGGAGGCTCGCCCGGTGCTGCTGTTTGCAGGCGAACCGGGCCGCCCCGCCCCCGCGCTCGCCGCCGAGCTGGAGGTGGGGGCGGCCCTGGTCAACGGGCAGGGGCTGCTGGTGGGCCTGCCCTGATGGGCCTGCTACAGATTCCGGCCCAGCGGTGACACACCCTGTTCACCCCGAGCGGACTGGCAAAGCTGCGAGGCAGAGCGAGCAGGAACACAACGGTGGCCGGGAAAGGCGTTTCCCTGTCGGCGCTCTCCCGGTTCGAGAACCGATGGGACGGCAACCGTATTACCAGCCCGCCGTGTTCAGCACCCAGTAAGCCCGGCCTGCCCCCTCGGCCCGCGCCACGCTGCCGTAGGACACAGCGCTGTACAGGGCCGCGCAGTGGGAGGCACTGCCTTTCCAGGCCGCGATGACCTCGGCGGGGTCGGTCATTCCGGCGGCCAGACTCTCCTCGAAGCGCAGGACCGTTCCGGTGGGAGGCGCGGGCTTGAAGCCTGCCCCCACCATGCGCCGGGCCGGGGTGCTCGTGCCGAGTTTGTGGGGAAGCTCCAGGGTGCCCCGACCTGCCAGCACCGCCGCGTAGCCGTCGGCCGCTTCGTGCAGGTGCCCCTCGAAGGTCAGCGTGGGGCGGGCCGGGAACGTCCGGCCGTCCGGGCAACTGCCGCCTCGGCTGCGCTCGGCGTTCACCGCGTCCAGCATGGCCTTCTCGGCCCCCGTCTGTGGGAAGCCCGCCAGGGGGCTGAGCGCGGGGCGGAAGTCGGTGGTTGTCTGGTAGCTGAAAGTGTCGCCAAAGTCGGGATCGCTGACCTCGACCGTGACCTGGGTCGGGGCGGGGGTTCCGCCGTCACAGGCGGCGAGCAGCAGGGAACACAGCAGGGCGGGCAGGGTCAGACGCATGGGGGCACCTCCGGGGAAACCGGTGCCAGCGTAGGACGTGCGCCGCTCCCGCGTCTGCGCACATTCGCACCCCCGCCGGGGGGTGTTAGCCTCCCGCCATGTCCGCCCACTCCTTGACCGCCCAGCAACTCACCGCGCCGGGCGCCTACCCCGGCCTGCACCTCACCTTGCACGGGGACGGCATCCTCGAAGTCGTCCTCCGCAACGAGAAGACGCTGAACTCCGTGGATGCCGAGGCCCACCGCGCCCTGACGTACATCTGGCGCGACATCGACGCCGCTTCGGGCGTCCGCTGCGTGCTGGTGCGCGGCGAGGGCCGAGGGTTTTCATCGGGCGGCGACTTCGCGCTGATCGAGGAGATGAGCCAGGACTTCACCGCCCTCGCCCGCGTGTGGAAGGAAGCCCGGGACCTCGTGTACAACCTCGTGAACTGCGGCAAGCCCGTCGTAAGTGCCATTCACGGCCCCTGCGTGGGCGCGGGGCTGGCGGTCGCCCTGCTCGCGGACGTGAGCGTCGCCGCCAAAAGCGCCCGGATTCTGGACGGCCATGTTCGGCTGGGCGTGGCGGCGGGCGACCACGCGGCCATCATCTGGCCTTTGCTGTGCGGGCTGAACAAGGCCAAATACCACCTGATGACGGGGGAACCCGTTTCCGGGGAGGAGGCCGAGCGTATCGGTCTGGTCAGCCTGTGCGTGCCCGACGAGGAACTCCTCGACCGCGCCTGGGCCGTGGCCCGCAAGCTCGCCTCCGGCAGCCCCACCGCCGTGCGCTGGACGAAATACGCCCTGAACAACTGGCTGCGGGCGATGGGGCCGACCTTCGACACCAGCCTCGCCCTGGAATTCCTGGGCTTCACTGGCCCCGACGTGCGCGAAGGGCTAGCGAGCCTGCGCGAGAAGCGGGAGCCGACGTTTCAGGAGGACGCGCCGATCTGAGATGATCGCCGTTCCCAAAGCGTTTGCCATGAGGACGGTCTCCCGGTCGGGCGAGGCGGGTCGCCGCTGGCTCGAGTCGTTGCCCACTCTGGTCGCTGAAGTCTGCGCCACCTGGGGCCTGGAGGTGGAGGGTCCGGCCAGGCATGGGGAATGGGGCCTGGTCTTCGCCGTGCGCGGCGCGGGCACCCCCGCCGTGCTCAAGGTCACCTGGCCGAGCGAGGACGGCAGCATGGAACGGGCGGTCAAGGCTCTGACGCTGTGGGACGGGCGGGGTGCGGTGCGGCTGCTGCGGGCAGACACAGTACGGCAGGCCCTTCTCCTCGAACGCCTCGACAGCACGGCAGACCTGAGCCGGGTCGGGGTGGAGGAAGCCCTCCCTGTGGCCGGGAGCCTGCTGAGGCGGCTTGCTGTCCCGGCCCCGGCGAGTTTCCCCTCACTGGCGGCGGTGGCCCGGCGGGTGGGGACCACGTTGCCCCAGCGTTGGGAGCAGCAGGGCCGACCGTTATCCCGGCAGGTCGTCGAACGAGCCGTTGCCCTCGCTTCCGAGCTCGCCCCCTCGGTCGGAAACCTGCTCGTCAACTGGGACATTCATGACGGGAACGTGCTGCGTGCAGAGCGCGAGCCTTGGCTGGTTACCGACCCTCAGGTGCTCGCGGGGGACCTGGAATACGGCGTGGCCCAACTCCTGTGGTGGGGGCTGGAGGAGATCGAGTCGAGTGGCGGGGTGAGGCGGGCGCTCGACCGCATCGTGGATTCGGCAGACCTGGACGCCGACCTGACCCGCGCCTGGACTTACGTTCGCACCCTCGATTACTGGCTCTGGGGATTGGAAGCGGGGTTGACCGTCGATCCGCCCCGCTGTGAGCGGGTGATAGAGAGCTTGGGGCGGGTGGGGTGAACTGTCTCCCCACGGGGAACGCTCCCGCCTCTCCTCCCGCCCCCGCGTTATTGTTGGGCGATCAATCTCACCTTTCAGGAGGATTCCCCATGACCATGACCAAGAAACCCGTCCGCGTGGCCGTTACTGGCGCCGCCGGGCAGATCGGCTACAGCCTGCTCTTCCGCATCGCGTCCGGCGACATGCTGGGCAAGGACCAGCCCGTCATCCTGCAACTGCTGGAAATCACGCCCGCGCTGAAGGCCCTTCAGGGTGTCGTGATGGAGCTGCGCGACTGCGCCTTCCCCCTGCTGGCCGACATCGTGACCTCGGACGACCCGATGGTCGCCTTCAAGGACGCGGACTACGCGCTGCTCGTGGGCGCGATGCCCCGCAAGGCCGGGATGGAGCGCGGCGACCTGCTCAGCGCCAACGGCGGCATCTTCAAGCCGCAGGGCGAGGCGCTGAACGCCGTGGCGAGCCGGGACGTGAAGGTGCTCGTGGTGGGCAACCCCGCCAACACCAATGCCCTGATCGCGCAGCAGAACGCGCCCGACCTCGACCCCAGGCAGTTCACCGCGATGGTCCGCCTGGACCACAACCGCGCGATCTCGCAGCTCGCCGAGCAGACCGGCCAGCCCGTGAGCGCGATCAAGAACATCACCATCTGGGGCAACCACTCCTCGACCCAGTACCCCGACCTCTCGCAGGCGACCGTGAACGGCCAGCCCGCCCTCGACCTCGTGGAGCGCGAGTGGTACGAGGGCACCTACATCCCCACCGTCGCCAAACGCGGCGCGGCGATCATCGAGGCGCGGGGGGCCAGCAGCGCCGCCTCGGCCGCGAGCGCCGCCATCGACCACATGCGCGACTGGGCGCTGGGCACCCCCGAAGGCGAGTGGGTCAGCATGGGTATCCCGTCGGACGGTTCCTACGGCGTGCCCGAAGGCCTGATCTACGGCTTCCCCGTGCGCTGCAGCGGCGGTCAGTACGAGATTGTGCAGGGCCTCGACGTGTCCGAGTTCAGCCGGGGCAAGATGGACGCCACCGCGCAGGAACTGATTGAGGAGCGCGACGAGGTTCGCAAGCTGGGCCTGGTGAAGTAAGGCCGGAAGCTCGGGGGCAGAGGGGCAGGGGAGATTCCCGCCCTCTGCCCCGGCTTTTGCCGTGACAGAATGCCCCCCGTGACCCCCTCATACCCGGAGTCTCCGCGTGGCGACCACGTGGACGTGTACACCGACCCCCACGGCCGCGAGGTCCGCGTGCCCGACCCCTACCGCTGGCTGGAGGACCCCGACAGCCCGCAGACCCGCGCCTGGGTGGGGGCGCAGAACCGGGTGACCCAGGCCCATCTGGACACCCTGCCCGCCCGCGCCGCCTACCAGGAACGCCTCACCGCCTTGTGGAACTACCCCAAGGAAGGCACGCCCTGGAAACGCGGCGAGCGGTACTTCCGGCAGTTCAACCCCGGCCTGCTGAACCAGCCCGTGCTGGAGGTGGCGGACAGTCCGCGCGGGCCGTGGCGCACGCTGCTGGACCCCAACGCCCTCAGCGCGGACGGGACGGTGGCGCTGGCGGGGGCGTCGGTGAGCGAGGACGGCGAGCGGCTCGCCTACGGTACCCAGAGCGGCGGCAGCGACTGGGTGACCTGGCAGGTGCGCGACGTTTCGAGTGGGGAAGACCTCCCCGACCGCCTCGACTGGAGCAAGTTCAGTGGTGCCGAGTGGCTGCCCGACGGCTCTGGCTTCTACTACAGCGCCTACGACGCGCCGGGGCAGGGCGGCGTCCTGACCGGGGCGAACAAGAACCAGCGCCTGATGTTCCACCGGGTCGGCTCCCCGCAGGACGAGGACACCCTGGTCGTCGCCCGCCCCGACGAGCCTGACTGGGGCTTTGACCCCCACGTCACCCATGATGGCCGCTTGCTCGTCCTGCACGTCTGGAAGGGCACTGACCCCAGGAACCTGCTGTGGGTGCGTGAACTCGGTTCGGACGGTCCCTGGCGTGAACTCGTCTCCGACTTCCGAGCCAGTTTCAGTTTCATCGCCAGCGAGGAGGACGTGCTCCTGCTGAGGACCGACGAGGACGCGCCCCGCGAGAAGGTGATCGCCTGGAATCTGAAGACGGGCGAGCGGCGCGACCTGATCCCCGAAGGGCCGCACAAACTGGAATACGTCCTGCCCGTGCCCGACGGCCTCCTCACGGTGACGTTGGTGGACGCCAGCCACCGGGTCAATCTGTATGGGCGTGATGGCGCCCACCGCCGCGAGATCCCCCTCCCCGGCCTCGGCTCCCTGATGGGCATCAGCACCCGCGAGGACGACCCCGAGGTCTTCCTGGGCTTCACGTCCTTCCTGACCCCGGCGCTGCCCTACCGCCTGCTGCTGCCGGACGGCGAGCCCGAGCCGCTGGCCGAACCTGCGCTGACCTTCGACGCCTCCGCCTACGAGGTCACGCAGGAATTCGCCACCAGTCGGGACGGAACGCCGGTGCCCCTCTTTATCGTGGCGCGGAAGGGCATGGTCCGCGATGGCGGGAACCCCACCCTGCTCTACGGCTACGGCGGCTTCAACATCAGCCTGACGCCCGCTTTCAGCCCCTCGCGCCTCGCGTGGCTGGAGCGCGGCGGCGTGTACGTGCAGGCCAACCTGCGCGGCGGCGGCGAGTACGGCGAGGAGTGGCACCGGGCGGGCACGCTGGGGCAGAAGCAGAATGTCTTCGACGATTTCATCGCGGTGGCCGAGCATCTGATCGCCTCCGGCATCACGTCCCCCGAACACCTGGGCATTCAAGGCGGCAGCAACGGCGGGCTGCTGGTAGGCGCGTGCATGACCCAGCGGCCGGACCTCTTCGCGGCGGCCATTCCGCAGGTCGGCGTGCTGGACATGCTGCGCTACCAGCACTTCACCATCGGCTGGGCCTGGGCGTCGGACTACGGCCGCGCCGACGACCCGCAGATGCTGGAGGCTTTGCTGGCCTACTCGCCGCTGCACAACCTGCGGGAAGGCACCGCCTACCCCGCCACCCTGATCACCACGGGCGACCACGACGACCGGGTGGTTCCGGCGCACTCCTTCAAGTTCGCCGCCGAACTCCAGCGGGCGCATGGGGGAGAGGCCCCGGTGCTCATCCGCATCCAGACGCGGGCTGGGCACGGGGCGGGCAAACCGACCGCGCTGGTGATCGAGGAGGCCGCCGACGTGTGGGCTTTCCTGGAGGACCGGTTGGGCGGCCCCCGCTGAAGCGCGGCGGTTGACAGTCCCCCGCCTCGCCGCTAAAGTAAGCAAGCCCTGAAACGCGCCCCCGCGCGGGCGCAACCAAGGTAGGCCGAGGTGGCGGAATTGGTAGACGCACTAGTTTCAGGGACTAGCGCCGCGAGGCGTGTGGGTTCAAATCCCATCCTCGGCACCAGAAAGACCCCCGCGAAGCAAGCGGGGGTTCTTCTTTGCGCGGGGCGGGTCAGTCTCGGGACGAGCCGGTGGGCAGCACATCACGCGCACCGCCCAGGTGGGCCAGGGCAAACTCCGTGCGGCCCCCCACCACCCCCGCCAATGCCCACTGCCATTCCAGCGTGCCCACCCAGAAGCGGGCGCGGTCGAGGTGGTCCCCCAGTTCTGGGTAAGTGGGCAGCACCGGGGCCACCAAGCTCTCGCCGTAGTTGCCCAGGAGCACCGCCAGGTCGAGGGCTGGATCGCCCAACCCCGCCGTGCCGAAGTCGATGACGCCGGAAAGCCGCCCCGCACCGGGGTCGAAGAGGACGTGATAGACCCCCAGGTCGCCGTGGATCAGCCGGGGCGTGTGGCTCAGATCGAGGGCGCCGCTCCGGACCGGGCCGAACACCTCGCGGAACGCCTCCCGCTGGTGGCGCATCAGCAGGGGGAACAGGGCGTCTTCCACCTCCCCCGCGAAGGCCAACCAGTCCTCGCGGGTTCGGGTCGCGTCCGAGGGACCGACCCCCGCTGCCTCCACCTCGTCCTGGGGAACGGCGTGGAGTTGCTGCAGAAAGGTCAGCAGTTCGGTCAGGGCCGCCCGCCGTGCCCGCCCGGACAGCCGGAGCAGCCGCGTCCGGGTCAGTGGCTCGCCGGGCAGGAACTGGTAGGCCGCGAAGTCCTCTTCCAGCACCTCGAACCGGGGAACGGCCAGGGTCACGTGGCGCCGGGCCAGCTCCAGCACCCGGGCCTCCTGCCGCAGCAGGGCGGGCGCCCAGTCGTGTTTGGGAAAACGGCAGACGAGGTCGCCACCGACGACGACCACGTCGTTGACGAGGCCATCCTGATTGAACTCCAGCTCGCGCAGGGGCAGCGCGGGAAAACGGGACCGAATCCGGTCGAGATATGGCTGAGGCAGAGCCAGTGCAGACATGACGTTCCCTCCATTCACAGGTCGAAGGCGCCCCCAGACGGGAAGGGCCGGGTTGACGAGGATGGAAGGCTTAACGAATCACGCGGGAAGACTCCTTGGGAATACAGCCATTGTGCCGGAGGGCCGGGAGACGGGCAAGGGGAGGCGTCTGTCCGTCACAGAGAAAAGCGGCTGCGCGTGCGCCCCTGCGCCACCGTCCGGCTGTAGACCTCCTCCAGTGCGGCGGCGCGGGTGGGCAGGTCGTACTGCGCCGCGCTCGCCCGCGCTCCGGCTTGCAGGGCGGGCAGGCGATCCGGACGCAGCACGCCGAGGAGTCCGGCGGCCAGCGCGTCCGGCGCCGCGTCCGTGACCAGTCCATTGACCCCCGGCTGCACGAGGTCCAGCGCGGCGGGGCTCTGCGCGGCCACCAGCGGCGCTCCGGCGGCCAACGCCTCGATCATGCTCATGGGCAGCACCTCGGACGTGCTCGCCGTGATGAAGGCGTCGGCGGCGGCGAGCGCTTCGGGCACGCGGGCGTAGGAGACGGGTCCGGTCAAGGTGACGCCGGGGGGGGCCGCCGCCTGCGCCGCCGCCCGCCCCGGCCCGTCACCCACGACGAGCAGCCGCAGCTCGGGCCGCGACGCCTGCGCCTGGGCAAAGGCTCGCAGCATCACCTCCAGATTCTTCTCGGCGGCGAGGCGGCCCAGATACATGACCAGCGGCACGTCCCCCGGCACCCCGTACTCGGCGCGGAACTCCTCGCCCCGCGCCTCCCGGAAGCTGGCGAGGTCTACCGGGTTGGGAAACAGCTCGACCTCTCCGCCGAAGCCGTAATCGCGCAGCATCTCGACCATCGCGCGGCCGGGGGCCAGCACGGTGTCGACCCGCCGGGCAAACGCGGCCACATGCGGGCGCAGCATCGCCCGGCCCACCCGCCTCGGCATGGGCGCGTAGTGCAGGTACTGGTCGTACTGGGTGTGCGCGGTAAAGACGACCGGGGCGCCCGAGAACCGCGACCAGCGCAGCGCCAGCCGCCCGGCCAGGAAGGGATGCATGGTGTGCAGCACGTCGAGGTCGCGCAGCGGCAGCCGCGAGGTGAGCAGCGGCCCCGGCGCGAGCATGACCGGGTAGTCGGCGGGTGCTCCCAGCGTCCGCGCCCCCGCGAAGGACGAGTTGAGGCGGTAGACGCCTTCCTCGTGCCCCCGCGCCTGGGGATGGCGCGGCGCGAAGATGCGGACCTCGTGCCCGCGTTCGCGCAGGCCACGGGCGTACAGCGCCGTACTCGTGGCGACGCCGTTGCGGGACGGCAGGTAGGTGGCGGTCACGATCCCGATACGCACGATTCCCCGGAGTGTACCCCCTGAACCCCCGGAGCCTCGCGCCAGGGCCGTTATTCTGACCCCCATGACGCCCGGCTCCCCCCGCCCCCAGCCCCAGATCATTCCCTGCGTGGACATTCAGTCGGGCCGCGCCGTGCGGCTGTACGGGGGCGACCCCGACCGCGAGACGGTGTACTTCGACTCCCCGCTGGACGCCGCCCGACACTGGGTGGGCTTGGGCGCGGGGCTGGTGCACCTGGTGGACCTCGACGCGGCGACCGGGCGCGGGGAGAACCGGGCGATCCTTCGCCAGATCGCCGCCGAGCTGGGGGTGCCGGTGGAGGTCGGCGGCGGAATCCGCGACCGCGCCGCCGCCGAAGCCCTGCTGGAAGCCGGGGTCGAGCGGGTGGTGATCGGCACGGCGGCGGTGAAGCACCCGGCGCTGGTGCGCGACCTGATCGCCGCACACGGCCCCGAGCGGGTGGTCGTGAGCCTCGACGCGCGGGGGCTGGAGGTCGCCATCCACGGCTGGGCCGAGGGCAGCGGCCTTCAGGTGGCGGAGCTGACGCCCAGGCTGGCCGACGCGGGCCTGGAAACCCTGATTTTTACCGACGTGACGCGCGACGGCACCCTGAAGGGCCTCGACCGCGAGCTGATGCGGCAGGTGCGCGGCCTGTGGGTGAATACCCTGATCGTGGGCGGCGGCGTGGCGAACGTGGAGGACGTGCGACTGCTCGCCGAGGAGGGCATTCACGGGGCCATCGTGGGCCGCGCGATCTACGAGGGCACGCTGCCGTACCCGGTGCCGGAGCTGTAACCCAAAGGGTGCGGGACGCGGGCGAGTCATCTCACCGCGTCCCGCACCCCTCGCCGGTGGCTACTTCTTCTGCCCGCCCGTCAGCCCCAGCACCCGCAACATGATCACGGCGGGGACGGCCAGCAGCGCGGTCACGGCGTTCCACAGCGTGCCGCGCACGGTGGGCAGCACCCGGCCTTCCTCGCGGGTGGGCACCTGCGGCAGCACGCGGGGCAGCTCGGCGCGGCGGTCCTGCACGCCCCTGACCAGCCGCGCCCAGCGGCCCGGAATCGGCTTGCCCTGCTCGGCGGCGCGGCGCAGGCCCTCCAGCTCCTGCTCGGAGGGGGTGGGGTCGAGATCGGCCCCCTTGCCCACCAGCTCCTCCTTTTTGGTCACGCTGACGGCCCCGCCCGCGCCCGAGCCGTACTTCTGCGAATAGACCCAGGTCACCTCCGCGCCAAAGAAAAAGATCATCCCCGAGTAGTAGATCCACACCAGCAGGATGACGAGCGCCCCCGCCACCCCAAAGGCGCTGCCCGGCGCGAAGCGGGCCAGATACCAGCTCAGCGCCAGTTGCCCCAGCGTAAAGAGCAGGGCGGTGATCGCGCTGCCCACCCAGACCTCGCGCCACTGGAGCTTGACGTTGGGCAGCACCCGGTAGACGGCCGCGAACACCAGCGTCAGCACGCCCACGCTGACCAGCAGCGTCACCAGCCGCACGAAAAAGGCGCCCATTCCGATGGCGTCGCCCAGTTGCCGCGCGACCGCCGACAGGTAGGTGTTGCCGATCAGAAAGGCGATGATGACCACGCCGAAGCCCAGAATCAGCACGAACGCCTGAAGCCGGGCCTTGACGATGGTGAAGATGCCCCCCTGCGGCCCTGGTTCGGCGCCCCACAGGGTATTCAGCGCGTCCTGCACCTGCACGAAGAGTCCGGTCGCGCCCATAAAGAGCGTCACGAAGCCGATGACGCTGGCCCAGAGGGTGGACTGCTGAAGCCGGTTTTCCGAAGGCAGGATGCCCTTGACGAACTCCACGGCGCTCTCGTTGATGTTCTCGGCCAGGAAGGTAAAGAGCCGGTCTTGCACGTCCACATTGGCAAGCAGGCCGCTGGCGACCGCCAGGGCAAAAAACAGCAGCGGCGCGATGGCGAAAATCGAGTAGTACGCCACCGCCGCCGCCAGCCGGGGGGCTTTGTCCTGCCCGAAGGCCAGGGCCGCTTCCCGGATCAGGGTGAAGAGGTCAGGCAGCTTGAGCTTCATGGGGAGCAGTGTAGCGGCGGGGCCTCAGCTTGCCGGACCCCGCGCCGGGGCGGGTTTCTTCACGCTCGGCCTGCTTCCTGCCCCTCTGCTAGCCTCGCCCCATGCGCTCCATTCCGCCCGGCTTCACCCAGACCCTGACCGTGCTCGTCACCGACGAGATGACCGTGCAGTTCGCCGAACTCGGCGCCGTGCATCCCGTCTACGCGACCTACTGGCTGGCCCGCCACTTCGAGGAAGCCGGGCGCAAGATCATCCTCCCCTTCCTCGAAGACGGCGAGGGCGGCATCGGCACCCAGGTGGACGTGACGCACACCGCCTCCGCGCTGCCCGGCATGACCGTCACCGTAACGGCGACGTTGACCCGGATGGAGGGCCGCCGGATTGTCTGCGACCTCCGCGCCGTTTCCGAGCTGGGCGACGAGATCGGGCACGGCACGACCACCCAGATGGTGCTGCCCCAGGCGAGGATCGATGCGAACTTCGGGACGCTGCGCGAGCGCTGGCGCCAGCGGCGGAGCTGACACCCCGAACCACGGGCCCGACACTGTGGCGCCGCCCGCGCCTTCACGGTTCTGGAAAGCGCACACTGGGGCCTCGGCCCTCCCCCCGCCCACGCCCCCGGAGGTTGTCCATGGTGACCCTGCCCCGCCCCTTTCGCGACCGTGCCCGCGCCCGGCTCACGCTCGCCCTGGCCGCCGCGCAGGTGGGAGCGATCGTGTGGCAGGCCGTCCTCAGCCGGGAAGGAGCGGACCTGTCCCAGCGGGGCGACGATCCCCCGGTCGTTCCGGCGCTGTACACCTTCGCCATCTGGGCCCCCATCTACGCGTCCAGTTTCGCCTACGCGGCCTATCAGGCCCGGACGGGGCAGGCGGCGCGGCCCCTGCACCGTCAGGCCGGGCCGTGGGCCGCTGCCGCGTTCGGGGCCGCAGCCCTGTGGGCCGTGGCGGCCGGATTGCCCGCGCCTGGAGTGACCTGGGGCACGGCGGGGCTGATGTTCGTGATGTGCGGCAGTCTCTGCCTGGCGCTGGACCGCGCCTCGGCCCTTGCCGGGGACCGGGCCGACCGCCTGCTCGTCGTGACGCCGCTGGGGCTGTACGCGGGGTACGTGACCCTGGCGACTGTCGCCAATGCGGCCTCCAGCCTCCAGGCGTCGGGGGTAACGGCCCCGCTGGGGATAGGCCCCACCTCCTGGGCCATGGGCATGCTCGCCGTGGCCGGGGGCGCGGCTTCCCTGATGGTTCGGCGAACGGGAGCGCCGCTGGCCTACAGCGCCGCCGTGGTGTGGGGACTGACGGGCGTGGTCGTTCAGAACGTGGCGGTTCGCCCCAATCCCCCCGTCGCCTGGGCCGCGGGGCTCGCGGCGCTGGGCGTGCTGGGGGCGACATGGTGGGGCCGGGCAGGCCAAGCAGCAGGCCGGGCCAAAGCACGACCAGCCTGACCTGTCAGAGCACACAAAGACGCCGCCTCCAGCGATTTGGAGGCGGCTCTTCAGCGGGGGACGGAGCGAGGGGGGTTCAGGCTCCCGGCTGCGTCACGTCCCGGCCCTGGGTGGGCGGGATGGTCGCAGGCTCGCCTTCAGGCTTGGGCAGCAGCACCAGGTCGAGGACCTGGCCCACCCACTCGAAGGTGTGGATGCGGAGGTCGCCCCGGATGGAGTCGGGCACGTCCTGAAGGTTGGGCTCGTTGTCCGCCGGGATGATGACCTCGCGGATGCCGCCCTGGTGGGCCGCGAGCAGCTTCTCCTTGACGCCGCCGATGGGCAGCACCCGCCCGCGCAGGCTGATCTCGCCGGTCATTGCCACGTCCAACCGCACCGGGCGGCCGGTCACCGCGCTGATGACGGCGGTAGCGATGGTGATACCCGCGCTGGGGCCGTCCTTGGGGGTCGCCCCATCGGGAAAGTGGACGTGCAGGTCCATCGTCTTGTGGAAGTCGGGGTCAGCCCCGTAGCGGCCCGCATTGGCCCGCAGGTAGGCGATGGCGGCAGCCACGCTCTCCTTCATCACGTCACCCAGCGAACCCGTCATGACGATCTTGCCGGTGCCGGGGGTCGCCAGCGCCTCAACCAACAGCATGGTGCCGCCCACGCTGGTCCACGCCAGGCCCTGCGCCACGCCGACCTGCGGCTCCTTTTCCATCCGGTCGGGGCGGTGCTGCGGCACGCCGAGGTACTCGGGAATGTCCGCTGCGTCGATCACGCGCACGCCCTCCCAGGGCTGCTCCAGCAGCTCGCGGGCGGCCTTGCGGGCCAGCTTGCTGATCTGGCGGTCGAGGTTGCGCACGCCGCTCTCGGCGGTGTACTCCTCCACGATCCGGTTCAAGGCCGCGTCGGTGATCTCCAGCCGCCCGGTCAGGCCGTGCGACTTGATCTGCCGGGGGACCCGGTACCGCTTGGCGATCTCCACCTTCTCGGGCTGGGTGTAGCCCGGAATCTGGATGACCTCCATGCGGTCGAGCAGCGGCCGGGGAATGGTCTGGAGCGAGTTGGCCGTCGTGATGAACATGACCTGCGAGAGGTCGTACGGCACCTCCAGGTAGTGGTCCTGGAAGGTGTGGTTCTGCTCGGGGTCGAGGACTTCCAGCATCGCGCTCGACGGATCGCCGCGCCAGTCGCTGCTCATCTTGTCAATCTCGTCGAGCAGGATGATCGGGTTGGTCACGCCCGCCGTCTTCATCGCCTGGATGATGCGGCCGGGCATGGAGCCGATGTACGTGCGGCGGTGGCCGCGAATCTCGGCCTCGTCGCGCACGCCGCCCAGCGCCATGCGGACGAACTTGCGGTTCAGCGAGCGGGCGATGCTCTTGCCCAGCGAGGTCTTGCCCACGCCGGGAGGGCCGACGAGCACCAGAATGGGCGCCCGCAGCTCGGCGTCGTCGGTGCGCTCCTCGGCGGTGCGCTCACGGCGCTGCTCCTCTGTCTCGCCTTCCTTGTGGGTGAGCTGCCGCACCGCCAGGAACTCCAGGATGCGGTCCTTCACGTCGCCCAGCGCGTAGTGGTCGGCGTCCAGAATCTCGCGCGTTCGGTTGATGTCGAGGATTTCCTCGTCGCGCTTGCTCCAGGGCACGTCGGTCAGCCAGTCGATGTAGTTGCGGACGACCGTGCTCTCGGGGCTGCCGCCGGGAGTGCGCTCCAGGCGGGCGAGCTCCTTGAGGGCCTTGTCCTTGACCGAGTCGGGCATTCCGGCGGCCTCGATCTTCTCGCGCAGGGCCTCGACCTCGGCCGGGCCGTCCTCGCCGCCGCCGAGCTCCTTGGAGATCGCCTTCATCTGCTCGCGCAGGTAATACTCGCGCTGGTTGGCGTCCATCTGCTCCTTGACGCGCCCGGCGATCTTCTTGTCCATGTTGAAGCGCTCGGTGTCGCGCGTCAGGAACCGCAGCACCGCTTCCAGGCGGGCGCGGGGCGAGACGGCCGAGAGCACCTCCTGCTTTTCCTCCGGCGTCCAGGTGGCGTGGTGCGCGACCTGATCGGCCAAGGCCCCGGCATCGGAGAGGTTCTTCAGGCCCTCAAGCTGGTAGTTGTCCAGCCGCAGGTTCTTGTTCTGGCGCTGGTACTCCTCGAAAGCCGCCTTGACCTCCTGCGCGAGCACCTGCACCTCGCGGGCCTGGGTCTCGTCGGCGGGCACCGTGGCCGCCTGCGTCTCGGCGCGGACCCGCAGGTAGCTGCTGGGCACCTCGTCTTGCACCACGGCGCGTTCCTGCGCCTCGACCAGCACCTGATAGGTGTTGTCGGGCATCCGCACGACCTGCTTGACGACGGCCAACACGCCGACCTCGTACAGCTCGGCGCGGGTGGGGTCGTCGGTGCGAGGGTCGCGCTGGGTCAGCAGCAGCACGCGGCGGTCACTGCTCTGCGCCTCGTCCACCGCCCGCTTGCTCTTGGGACGCCCCACATCGATGTTCATGGTGATGCCGGGCAGGATGACCATATTCCTGAGGGCGACTACGGGAAGTTCCCAGATCATGCTTGCTCCTTGTAACCGGCCGGAGGGCCGGGAATTGGGTGAGTCTAACGCGGGAAGCTCCAAAGAGAATCCCGCCCACGATGTCCCGGAAGTCTAGGGACTGGGGCGGGAAACCGCTGTAATCTCTCTTGCGTTTAGGCAGACTTCTTGAGTCCGTTAGACTCAAGCAACGCCAGCGGATTGTCGATGTGCGGGGCGTCGAAGCGCAGGTCGCGCAGGCCCTCGACCGGCAGCTCGAACAGCAGGTCGGTCATCGCCTTTTCCAGCACGGCCCGCAGGCCACGTGCCCCCGTCTTGCGCTCGCGGGCGCGGTGGGCGACCTCGCGCAGGGCGGCCTCGCTGAATTCGAGGTTCACGTCCTGAAAGCCGAACAGCGCCTGGTACTGCTTGACAATCGCGCCCTGCGGCTCGGTCAGGATGCGGACGAGCGCGTCCTCGTCGAGGTCCTGAAGCTGCACGACCAGCGGCAGACGGCCCACGAACTCAGGAATCAGGCCGAACTTCACGAGGTCTTCGGGCAGGAAGCGCAGTTCCTCCTTCTCCTCGCCCCGGTGCTCGGCGCCGAAGCCCACCGCGCGGACGTTCGTGCGGGCGCGGGCGATCTCGGCCATGCTCTCGAAGGCGCCGCCCACGATAAAGAGGATGTTCTTCGTGTTCACCTGCACGAGTTCCTGCTGCGGGTGCTTGCGGCCCCCCTGCGGCGGCACCTGCGCGACCGTGCCCTCGATGATCTTGAGGAGCGCCTGCTGCACGCCTTCACCGCTCACGTCACGGGTGATGCTGGTGCCTTCGGACTTGCGGGCGATCTTGTCGATCTCGTCGATGTAGATGATGCCGCGCTCGGCGGCCGACACGTCGTACTCGGCGGCCTGCAAGAGCCGAACGATCACGTTCTCCACATCGTCGCCCACGTACCCGGCCTCGGTCAGCGTGGTCGCGTCCGCGATGGCGAAGGGCACCTCCAGCATCTCGGCCAGCGACTGCGCCAGCAGGGTCTTGCCCGTTCCGGTCGGCCCGATCAGCAGGATGTTGCTTTTTTGCAGGTTCACGTCGGGGTGCGCGAGGCGCTGGTAGTGGCTGACGACCGCGACCGCGAGCGCCTTTTTGGCCTCGTCCTGCCCGATCACGAACTCGTCGAGGTAGGCCTTGATCTCGCGGGGGGTGGGCAGTTCTTCAAGCGAGAACTCGCTCCCGGCCTTCTTGTTCTGCTTGACGAGTTCGTGCGCCCGGTCGGTGCACTCGTTGCAGATAAAGGCCGCGCGGCCCGGCGCCTCGATCAGTTGGGCGATCTGGGGGTGCTGCCGCCCGCAAAAGGAGCAGCGGTCCCCGCCCGGTGCGCCGCCGCGCCCGGTCACAGCGCTGCCTCCAGCGAGCGGGTGTTCTCGATCACCGAGTCAATCAGGCCGTACTGCTGCGCCTCCTCGGGCGACATGAAGTAGTCGCGCTCCATGTCGCGCAGCAGCTTGTCGTGCGGCAGGTCGGTGTGCTTGTGGTAGATGCTGACCAGCTTGTCGCGCAGGTGCAGCACCTCCTTGGCCTGCACCTCGAGGTCGGGGGTGTTCCCCCGGAAGCCCGCCGAGCCCTGGTGGATCATGATGCGGCTGTTGGGCAGGGCCATGCGCTTGCCCTTGTCCCCGGCCATCAGCAGGACCGAGCCCATGCTCATGGCGATCCCGACGCAGATGGTCGAGACGGGGGCCTTGATGTAACGCATGGTGTCGTAGATCGCCAGCCCCGCGTAGACCTCGCCGCCGGGGCAGTTGATGTACATCTGAATTTCCTGCTCGGGGTTTTGCGAATCGAGGAGCAGGAGCTGGGCGACGATGGTGTTCGCCATCTGCGACTCGATGGGCGTGCCCACAAAGATGATCCGGTCTTTCAGCAGGCGCGAGTAGATGTCGTACATCCGCTCGCCCCGACCGGTCTGCTCGATCACGTAGGGAATCACGCTCATGGCGGGCATTATCGCACGGGTCCGGGAGGCGAACGTGGGCAAGACTGCGCTGGGAAGCCGGGTGGGACAGGCCCTTACGGCCCACCTCAAAGAAGTCCGCGAGGGTTAGAAGTACGCGGCCCGCAACAGGCTCGTCACGATGCCAACCAGCGGCAGGGAGAGCAGGATGCCGTAAGCCCATCCTGGAATGCGGCCGGGCAGCAGGGCCGCGCCCACGAGCCACAGCGTCGAGAGGGTGCTCCAGACCCAAACCGGGCCGGGCATCCCTATCGCCTGCCAGAAGACCCCAAACAGTCCAAACGCCACTAGTGCGACCACTGCTCCGCACCCCCATCCCACACTTGCCATAGCCCTACCTTACCCACCCTTGAGACGGCCAGCCGTGGCCCCTGCCAGCGGGGTAGGCTGAGGCTCCAGTTCACAACCCAGGAGGTGCCAGCGATGACCAGACGCGAGCACGAGGAACACACCGAGACCACCGAAGTGACCACCCCCAGCGGCGAGACCCACCGCCACACCGAGCACCACGAGGTGACCGGAGAGGCTCCCCGCGAGCCGGAGGTCGAGACCGAGACGACGACGACCACCACGACCACGATTTTTCAGGAGTGAGGTCGGCAGGAACGGGCCGGAGCCTTCACAGCTCCGGCCCGTTCCCTTGAAAGGCTTCAGTCCACGATCATCGGAATCAGCACCGGGTTGCGGCCGGTCGCCTTGCGGACAAAGCGGCGCACGGCCCCGTACATGTCGTCGCGCACGTCCTCCAGCCGTTTCTTCTCGCGCAGCCCGCCCTCGACCGCTTCCAAGGCGATCTTGCGAATCTGCCCGTCGAGTTCGCGGTTGGAGCGCACGAAGCCGCGCGAGACGATCTCGACGTGCGGGGTGGGGTGCAGCACCGCCGTCATGATCAGGATGCCCTCCTGCCCCATAGAGGCGCGGTCGAGCAGCACGTCGTCCCCGATGTCGCCCACCCCGAGGCCGTCCACGTACACCGCCCCGGCGGGCACGGTGCCCGTCACCTTGAACTCGTCGGGACCGACCCGCACCACGTCGCCGTTCTTGGCGATCAGGGTGCGCTTGGGGGGCCGGGGCAGCGTCTGGGCGAGCTTGGCGTGGTTGATCTGGTGCCGGGGCTCACCGTGCCAGGGCAGGAAGAACTTGGGCCGCGCGAGGTTGAGGATGGTCGCGAGTTCCTCCTGCGAGCCGTGCCCGGAAGCGTGCACCCGGTAGGTGGGCGGGTAGTACACGTCCACGCCGATCTCGTACAGGCGGTTGACGATCAGGTTCACCGCTTCCTCGTTGCCGGGAATCGGGTTGCTGGACAGAATCACACTGTCGCCGCGCCGCAGCGCGATCTTGGCGTGGTTGCCGAAGGCGAGTCGCCCCAGCACCGCCATCGGTTGCCCCTGCGACCCGGTGCAGACATACAGAATCTGCTGGTCTTGCAGCCCCGACACTTCCTCCGAGGTCAGGAAGGGGTCGGGCGTGTCGAGGTGCCCGGTGGCCTGCGCGACCTGCGCGTACTTCAGCATCGAGCGGCCTTCCATGACCACCCGGCGGCCCTGGCGGTGGGCGATGTGCAGCAGGTTCTGAATGCGGTTGACCTGCGAGGCGAAGGTGGTCAGGAAGACCCGACCCTTCAGGCCCGAGATCAGGTCTTCGAGGTTCTTGGCGACCTCGGCCTCGCTGGGGGTGCGCCCCGGGCGCTCGGCGTTCGTCGAGTCGCTGATCAGCAGCAGCACGCCGTCCTTGCCCGCCTGCTCGATGCGGGCGAGGTCCGAGGGCCTGCCGTCGGCGGGCTGCTCGTCGAGCTTGAAGTCCCCGGTGTGCAGCACGGTCCCGGCGGGCGTGGTCAGCAGGTAGCCCATGTTGTCGGGGATGGAGTGGGTCATCCGCAGGAACTCGACGTGGAAGTGTTTGCCGATGCGGACCTTGTCGTTGAGGTCCACCTCGCGCAGGTCCACGTCGCCGTCCTTGATGCCGAACTCGGAGAGCTTCTCGCGCACCAGCCCCAGCGTCAGGGGCGCCCCGTAGACGGGCACCCTGGGCAGCCGGGGCAGGATGTAGGGCAGCGCCCCAATGTGGTCCTCGTGGCCGTGGGTCAGGATCCAGCCCCGGATCAATCCGGCGTGCTGCTGGAGGTAATCAATGCGCGGAATGATCAGGTCGATGCCCATCTGGTGGGCGTCGGGAAAGGCGAGGCCGCCGTCGACGACCATGATCTCGTCGCCGGAGCGGTAGGCGGTGATGTTCTTGCCGATCTCGCCCATGCCGCCGAGCGGCACGACTTCGAGATGCGGGGCGGGGGAGGTGGGGGAGGGCGGGCCGCCCTGGGAGGGGTTGGTCATGGGGTCTCCGGGGAAGTCCGGGTACGCGGCGGGAACCGGGAAGACGGGGGGCCGCGGGCACGGGGCGAGAGGTGCGGCCAGGCCCGAAACGGCGCGGGGCATGGCCCAGGGGAGGGCGGATTGTGTCGGCCCGGCCCGTCGGGGGGCACGGGGCGCAGTCCCCGCAGCCTAGCACATGAGGTCCCCCACCCCCGGATGTGGGGGGAATGGGGCGATCCTCACGATTTCTTCTGAAGTGCCCATGAAGACGGGTATCATCAGGGGGTGAGTGCCCAACGGATTCTTGTGATCGAGGACGACCTCGATATCGCCAACGTGCTGCGCATGGACCTCGGAGACGCGGGGTACGCGGTGGAGCACGCCGACTCGGCCATGAACGGCCTGATCCGGGCACGCGAGGACCACCCGGACCTGATCCTGCTCGACCTCGGCCTGCCTGACTTCGACGGCGGCGACGTGGTGCAGCGGCTGCGCAAGAACAGCGCCGTGCCCATCATCGTGCTGACCGCCCGCGACACCGTGGACGAGAAGGTCCGGCTGCTGGGCCTGGGCGCCGACGACTACCTGATCAAGCCCTTCCACCCCGACGAGCTGCTCGCCCGGGTCAAGGTGCAGCTCCGGCAGCGGGTCACCGAGAGCCTCACGATGGGCGACCTGACGCTCGACCCCCAGAAGCGGCTGGTGACCTACAAGGGCGAGGAACTGCGGCTCTCGCCCAAGGAGTTCGACATCCTCGCGCTGCTGATCCGGCAGCCGGGCCGGGTGTACTCGCGTCAGGAGATCGGCCAGGAAATCTGGCAGGGCCGACTTCCCGAAGGCAGCAACGTCGTGGACGTGCATATGGCGAACCTGCGGGCCAAGCTGCGCGACCTCGACGGCTACGGCCTGCTGCGGACGGTGCGCGGCGTCGGGTATGCCCTGCGCGGATGAGGCCCCGGTGCTCCTGACGCCCGCCACGGCGGCCTCCGCCCTGCTGGGCGCCCTCCCCGACCCCGTGCTGCGGCTGACGGGGGAAGGGGGCGTGGCCTGGCTCAACCCGGCGGCCCGCGAGCGGCTGGGCGAACCGGGGCCGGGCGGCTGGCCGGGCCTCTTCTCGCCGGAAACCGCCGGGCTGCTGGCCGATGCCGCCGCGCAGGTGCGCGGAGGGGTGCCCGAGGTGCGCCGTAGCGTGGGCCTGCCCGGCTCGCTGGCCCCGGCGCTGGCAACCCTGACCCCCGACGGGGAGGGCGGCGTGCTGCTGCACCTGCGCGACTCCCGGCACCCTCTGGAGGTCGCCGAGGAACTGATGGACGGCCTGGGGTTGGGATTGCTGGTGCAGGCGGAAGATGGCCGGGTGCTCCAGGCCAATGCGGCGGGGCAACGCCTGCTGGACCTCAGCCTCGCGCAAATGACCGGGGCGGCCCCGGCCGATACCCGCTGGCACGTGGTTTCGGCGGCGGGAGAACGGCTCTCCCCGGAGGACCTGCCCACCCGCGCCGCCCAGCAGACGGGCGAGGCGCAGCGCGACGTGCTGCTGGGTGTGGCCCTTCCGGGGGAAGCCGGGGGCACCCGCTGGCTGAACGTGACGGCCCTGCCGCGCCACATTCCCGGCACCCGGCAGGCCAAACAGGTCACCACTGTCTTTGCGGACGTGACGCGCGAGCAGACCCTGCGCCGTGAGCTGGAGCGGAGCGAGCAGCGGTACCGCTCCCTGGTGGAGGCGACCTCGCAGATCGTCTGGACCACCGCCGCCGACGGCACCTTCGGCGGGCCGCAGCCGGACTGGACCGCGTTCACCGGGCAGCAGGAGGCGGAGTACGCGGGCGTGGGCTGGCTCGCGGCGCTGCACCCGGACGACCGCGCGTCGGCCGAAGTCGCCTGGGCGCACGCCTCGGCCACCCGCAGCCTCTACCAGACCGAGTACCGCCTGCGCCGCGCCGACGGGACCTACCTGCCCATGCTGGCGCGGGGGGTGCCCGTGCTGGCGCCGGGCGGTCAGGTGCGCGAGTGGGTGGGGGTCAACCAGGACCTCAGCGCGGTGCGGGCCGCCGAGGAACACCTGCGGGCGCTCAATGCCGAGCTCGAGGGGCGGGTGGCGGGGCGCACCCGCGAGCTGGCCGAACTGACCCGCTTTTCCACCCTGCTGCTCACGGCGGCGGGGGAAGGCATCTTCGGGCTCGACCGCCGGGGACACACCACCTTCGCCAACCCGGCGGCGGCGCGGCTGCTGGGCTACAGCATTGAGCGATTGATCGGGGCTGAGCAGCACGCCCTGATCCACCACCACCACGCGGACGGCGAAGTGTTTCCGGTGGGGGAGTGCCCCATCCACCAGACCCTGCAAGACGGCCAGCCCCGCCGCTGCGAGGAGGACGTGTTCTGGCACGCCGGGGGCCACCCGGTCCCGGTGTCCTACGTGGTGTCGCCCACCCGCGGCGCGGCCGGGGAGGTCAGCGGGGCGGTCGTGATGTTTCAGGATGTCAGCGAGCGCCAGCGTGCCCGCGCCGAGCTCGAAGCCGCCGTGCGCGATCTCGAGCGCAGCAACGCCGAACTCGAACAGTTCGCCTACGTCGCCTCGCACGACCTGCAAGAGCCGCTGCGCACGTTGGGCAGCTACGCCGAGCTGCTCGCACGGCGCTACCACGGGCAGCTCGACGACCGGGCCGACCAGTACCTGGGCTTCATGGTCGAGGCGGTCGGGCGGATGCGCGGGTTGATTCAGGACCTGCTGGGCTTCGCGCGGGTGGGCCGCGCCGGGGGCACCGGGGCCGTGCCCACGGCCGTGTCCCTTGACGGGGCGCTGCGGCAGGCGGGGGGCAATGTCCTTGCCCTGCTGGAAGCGACCGGGGGAGAGCTGACCTGGGACGCGCCCCAGACCGTGCGGGGCCATCCGGGGCTGCTGGTGCAACTGCTGACCAACCTGATCGGCAACGGCCTGAAGTTCCACCGGGAGGGAACCGCGCCCCGGGTGCGCGTCACGGCGGTGGTGGAGGGAACCGAGGTGCTGATTCGGGTGACGGACAACGGAATCGGGATCGCGCCTGAGTATCATGAGCGGGTGTTCGCGATCTTCCAGCGCCTCAACCCCCGCGAGACCTATCCCGGCAACGGCATGGGCCTCGCCATCTGCCGCAAGATCGCCGAGGCGCATGGTGGTCGCCTCACCCTGACCTCGACCCCCGGCGAGGGCACGACCTTCGAGCTGCGGCTGCCGCTGTGGCGGGAGGGCGCGTGACTCCTGAGCTTGCCGCTGGCCCGGTCCGGCCCGGCCACATCGAGATTCTGCTCGTCGAGGACAGTGAGCCGGATGTCCTGCTGACCCAGGAGGCCTTCGAGGGAGCGCGGGTGCCCAACCGCGTCCACGTGGTGCGCGACGGGGTCGAGGCCCTGAGTTTCCTGCGCCGCGAGGGCGAGCACGCCAGTGCCCCCCGCCCCGACGTGATCCTGATGGACATCAACATGCCGCGCAAAAACGGGCTGGAGGTGCTGGGCGAGATCAAGGCCGATCCCGGCCTCGCCACCATCCCGGTCGTCATGCTGACCACCAGCCAGTCCGACGACGACGTGCGCGGCTCCTACGCCCGGCACGCCAGCGGCTACGTGGTCAAGCCCGTCGGCTTCGAGAACTTCCTCCAGGCCATTCGCGCCTTCGAGGAATTCTGGATGACCTTCGTGCGCTTTCCGCCCCGCGCCTGACCGGCGCCTGCCCCCGCGGCCCCTGGCTCTCCGGCCGGGGGTCGTCTTGGCGGCCTCGCAAGGCCAGGACGTCACGTCGGCCTGTCACAAGAAACCGCCCCCGGCCCGGAGGCGGGGGCGGTCATGAGAGACGCGCTCAGCGGCGGTCGGTGGTGCTGGTGGTCGTGGTGTGGGTGGCGACGGGGACCGGGCCGGGGCGGTTGCGGCCCAGCAGCCCGAAGAGGCCCGCGAGGCCCAGCAGGCCCCAGGGGAACTGACGGGTGTCGGCCACGCCGTCGTTGTTGGAGTCGACCACGCCGTCGCCGTTGGGGTCCACGGCGTCGTTGACATCTTCGGTGGCGGTGTCCACAGCCTCACCGGTTTCGGTGGCGGCGGTGTCGATCGCCTCGCCGGTTTCCTCAGCGGCCTGGTCCACGTTCTCGCCGAGGTCCTCGGCCACACCCTCATCGCCCTCACCGGGGGTGCCGCCGAAGTCGTCGGTGGTGCCGGTGTCGGTCGCCGTGTCCGTCGTGTCGGTGGAGGTGTCCTGCACCTGCAGGTAGCCCGCCGCAGGGGCGGTCGCCAGGGCGGTGGGGGCGGCAAAGATCAGGGCCAGGGTCAGCAGGGTCTTGTTCATGGGTCTCCTTGAGGTCGCTGTGTCAGCAACGGGTGAATTGAGCACAGTCTGAGCGGGCGACATGGCCCGCCGCTGAGTGCGCGTCCATGAGTCCTTCATGTGCGGAGGCCCGTCTCATGAGTCGGCGGCCAGGTCCTGAAGCGCCCGCAGCACGTTCGCCATGTGCGTGTCCAGGTCCACGCCCAGTTCCCGCGCTCCCTGCTCGACCTCCTCCCGGTTCACGCCCGCCGCGAAGGACCGCGTCTTGAAGCGCTTTTTCAGGCTGCCGAGTTCCACTCCGCGCACGTCCCGGTCGGGGCGGATCAGGGCCGCCGCCTGCACCAGTCCGGTCAGTTCGTCGACCGCGAAGAGGGTCCTGGCCAGCCGGGTCTCACGGGGCACACCCGTAGACGCCGCGTGTCCCAAGACCGCGTCCAGCACCTCGGCCGGGAGGTCGGTGTGCTCCCGCAGGTAGGCCACGCCCCAGGCCGGATGCTCGTCCGGGTGCCCCTCATAGTCGAAGTCGTGCAGCAGGCCGGTGAGGCCGTACAGCTCCTGGTCCTCGCCAAAGGCGCGGGCATACCAGCGCATCGCCGCTTCCACGTTCAGCATGTGGCGCCGCAGCGACTCGGAGGGGGTGTGGGCGTGCATCAGCGCGAGGGCTTCTTCGCGGGTCATGCGGCAGTGTAGGGCTGCCGGGCACCCGAGAAGACGGAAGCCACCTGGCCCCCGCCCCTGCCCTCCCTGCCGCTCAGGCCTGGCCGATGTACTGCGCCCACTCGGGTTGCCAGTGGGCGAACTGCCCGTGGGCGTAGACGCCGAAGGTGGGAGCGCGGGGGCGGGTGCGCAGCGGCATTCCGGCCTCGTCGGGGGTGCGGTTGCCCTTGCGCTGGTTGCAGGGGCGGCAGGCGGTGGTCACGTTTTCCCAGCCATGCCGCCCGCCGCGCGACCGGGGCAGCACGTGGTCGAGGGTCAGGTCCTGCTCCGAGCCGCAGTACTGGCAGGTGTAGGTGTCGCGCCGGAGCACGTTGCGGCGGTTGAAGGGCACCGGGTGCACGCGCGGGCGCCGCACGTAGCGCCGCAGCCGAATCACGCTGGGCACCCGCAGCACGGTCGAGGGCGAGCGCACGACGTCGCCGCCGAGTTCCAGCACCTCCGCGACCCCGTACTGCACGAGCGTGATGGCACGCTTGACGCTCGTGACGTGCAGAGGCTCGTAGGATGCGTTCAGCACCAGCACGCGCGGTGCGTTGAGGTCGGGGACCACCCGCAGCTCGCGTGCCTCCTTTCCGGTCACGCTCGTGTGTAGGTTCACGCGGAGCATTCTAGAGCGGCCCCCCCGCGCAGATGTTGCGCCATGTCGCTTAGGGCGTGGGGGCGGGGACCTCTCACCCCCACGCTGCGCGAGGCCCCTTCGCAAGCGGCTGTGCCAGTTTCCCCCTGGGAGAGGGCTAAAAATTCCTCTCCCAGGGGAGACCCGTAGAGCTGCTTGCAGAGGGGCGCTGCGCCAGCAACGGGGTGAGGGGTCTTTTTCCCAGCGAACGTCCTGGGACCGGGCGCTCAGCCCCCCGCGCTCCACCACCCACGCAGCGCCTCCTCCGTGCCGCCGCGCAGGAACTCCAGCACCCCGTCGGCCACGTACTGCACGGCCAGGGCGCCGAGCAGCACCCCCAGCACGCGGGTGACCACATGCACGCCCGTCACGCCGATCACGCGGGCGATCTGCCCGGAGAGGCGCAGGGCGAGGTAACACAGCAGCAGGACCCCGAAGGTCACGAAAAAGACCGCCGAGAGCAGTGGCACGCTGCCGTGCGCGTCCCCGGCCAGAATCATGATGCTGGCGAGGGTGCCGGGTCCGGCGATCAGCGGGATGGCGAGCGGAAACACGCTGATGTCCTGCCGCTCCTGCGCCTCCTGTTCCTCCTCGGGGGTTTCCTTAGAGCCGCTGGGGCGGGCAAACACCATGTCGAGCGCGATCAGGAAAAGCAGAATTCCCCCCGCGATCCGGAAGGCGCTGAGGCTGATACCGAGGTGTTCCAGCAGCGCCCGGCCGAACAGCCCGAACAGCAGAATGATGACCCCGGCGACCAGCGTGGCCTTCATGGCCACCCGCCGCCGCTCGAAGCTGGGGCGGTTTCCGGCCAGCCCGATAAAGATGGGTGCGAGGCCGATCGGGTCCATCACCACCAGCATGGTCAGGAAGGTCTGGAGACTGATGCTGGAGAGTTCCGCCACATTCACCCCCCCAGCCTAACGCCCGCCCCTGAGGAAGCGGACCCGGCCAGTGCCCATACGCCTCAGCGCCGCACGTTGAGGGTCAGCGTGCCGGTCGCCTCGAAACTCTGTTCCCCCTCCCGCTGCACCCCGCGCACGTTCAGGGTGTAGGTGTTGGCGGGGGTGGTGGGCGAGATGGTCACCCGCAGCGGCACGGTTTCGCCAGCGGCGGCCTGCGCCTGCCCGAAGGTGGCGCTCACGCCGGGCGCGGTGGTCTGGCTGCTCAGGGTGAAGGGGCCAGGGTGCGTCTGCGCCGAGTAGCCGCCCACCCGCGCGGTGAGGTCCAGGGTCGTGCCCGCATCCACGGTGAGTTCGGCGACCGATTCGTCATTCTGGGACACCACCACGTATCCCCCCGCGCAGCCCGAGGCCCGCAGGATGCCGATGTCCCGCGCCCCCACCGCCAGCGCCGGAAAGAGCGAGGCCACCACCAGGCCCAGCGTCAGCGCGGCCCGGCGGGGACGGCCCCAGTTCACGGCGGTCAGGGCCAAGCCCCCCGGCCCCAGCAGCAGCGGCGGCAGCAGCGCGAGCACGGTGCGGCCCTGGCAGGGTCCGTCCAGCAGCGTGAAACCCACCCCCCGCACCAGCAGCAGCACCAGCGCCCCCAGCCCCCACCCCAGCAAAAAGGGGAGCAGGAACGAGCGGGGGCGCGGAGCGGCGGGAGCGGCAGTCATCCCGGCAGGCTAGCGCGGGAGAGGCGGGACGGTTCTCCCGGTCAATCCGTCATCGGAGGCTGGGTTCCGCAGTCGGGGCACACGCCCATGAATTCCAGCCGCACGTCGGTGACCTGAAAGCCCGCAGGCAGCGCCGAGGGGGGCAGCACCGGGACGGCGGCGGCCTCCACGTCGAAGATCGCCCCGCAGCAGCGGCACACCGCGTGGTGGTGGTCGTGGCCCGCGTGCTTGTAGTCGTAGCGGGTGGCCTGCCCCGCCCGCTCGATCGTCACGACCACCCCGTCGCGCACCAGGGCGTCGAGCGTGCGGTACACCGTGCCCAGGCTGACCTGCGGCAACGCCTCGCGCACCCGGCCATGAATCCACGCGGCGTCCGGGTGTTCGCGCGACCCGCGCAGCACCTCGATCACCGCCTGTCTCTGCCGGGTCTGCCGCACCATCGTCATGCCCCGAAGATAGCAAACGGGCTGAACCGGGCCTGACGCGGGGGTTACGGTTGGGAACCTCCTCCCCGCCGCCGGGCGACCCCCCTCTCTGAACCCGGTTCATTGCCTTTCGTTCAGCCGATCCGTTAGAACGCTGAACGTGCCCGGCCGCCTCCTGCCCCTGCTTACCGACCAGCCCCAGTCCGGGGACGCCCTGGGAGCGCGGCTGGGGGTGAACCGGGTTACCGTGAACACGCTGGCGCGGCGGCTGGAGGGAGAGGGGGTGCCGGTGGTCACGACCCGCGCCGGGTACGCCCTCGTGCCCGGCACGCCCGCGCCGGGGCTGGTGTCCGTGTCCGGCACCTTCGGGCGGGCGCTGCGGTACCGGGGCACCCTGGGCAGCACCCAGGACGAGGTGCGGGCGTGGGCGGACGACCCCCTGCACCCCGCTCCCCACGGCGCGGTCGTGGTGGCCGAGCGGCAGACCGCCGGGCGCGGGCGGCGGGGGCGGACCTGGGATACCGCGCACGGCTCGCTGGTCTTCAGCGTGCTGCTGCACGGGCCGCTGCCCCTGCCCGACCTCTCCCTGATGCCGTTGGCCGCCGGGGTCGCGCTGCATGCCGCGTGCGGGGTGGGCGGGCTGAAGTGGCCCAACGACCTCCTCGCGCCGGATGGCCGCAAGCTCGCCGGGATTCTGCTGGAGGCCGACCTGCGGGGTGAGGAAGCCCGCCGGGCGGTCCTCGGCCTCGGCGTGAACGTGGCCGCCGCACCGCCCGGCGCCGCCCATCTGCACGAGTTCCGCCCGGAGCTGACCCGCGCGGGGCTGCTCTCGCGCCTGCTGGCCGAGCTGGAGCACTGGCTCTCGGCCCTGCCGGAGGAAGTGCTCGCCGCGTGGCGCTGCTCAAATCTCACCCTGGGCCGCGAGGTCCGGATCACGACCGCCCGGGGCGAGGTCTCGGGCACCGCCCTCGATCTGGACGCGGGGGGCAGCCTCCTCGTTCGCCTTCCGGGCGGTGCCACCGTTCCCGTTCACGCGGGCGACGTGCAACTCGTCGGTTCCCTTTCCGCCCCTTCCCGTCCCCAGGAGGACACCCCATGACCCAACTCGCCCACCCCACCCTCGCCCGCACGCTCGTGCCCCGCTCCAGCCTCGTCCGTAACGTGGCGCTCGTCTTGGGGGGCGCGGCCCTCGTCGCCCTCATCGCGCAGGTGGAGATCCCGCTGAAGCCCGTGCCCGTCACCCTCCAGACCCTCGCGGTGCTGCTCGTCGGGGCGGCGCTGGGCTGGAAGCGGGGCGCGGCGAGCATGACGACCTATCTGCTGGCCGGGGCGGCGGGGTTGCCCGTCTTCGCGGGGGGCAGCGCGGGCCTCGCCAAGTTCGCCGGGCCGACGGGCGGCTACCTGCTGAGCTACGTCTTTGCCGCCGCGCTGGTGGGCTGGCTGGTGCAGCGCTACGCCCTGGACCGCAAGTCCGCCGGGGCCGCCCTCGCCATGCTCGCGGCGAGCGCCGTGATCTACGCCTTCGGCCTGACGTGGCTGGGGCTGGTCACCGGCCTGAAGGGGCAGGCGCTCCTGACGGCGGGCCTGACCCCCTTCCTCGTCGGGGACGCGCTCAAGATCGGCCTCGCGGCGCTGCTGCTGCCGGGAGCGTGGGCGCTGGCGCGGCGGCGCTGAGCTGAGGGAAGTTGGGAAAGGGCGGGCGCTCCAGGGGATGGAGGCCCGCCCTTCGCTGTGAGCGGGTGAGGGGTCCTTCCTACGCCTCCGCTTCCTGGGCGGCGCGGTGGGGAGCCAGCGTGTCCTGGCGCTGGCGCCAGCGGGCCGAGTGGCCGAAGGGGTTGGAGAGGGGGTCCACCGCCATCTCGCGGGCGGTGCGCGGTCCCTGGGTGCTGCGGGCCAGGGTCCGCAGATCGGCCTTGGGGCGGCGGTCCTCGTACAGCAGGCCGTTTTTCTCCTGAAAGGTGTCGGCGAGCTGGGTGTAGCAGAAGCCCGAGAGCCCCTCGCAGGCGTGAATCACCGAGAGCAGCAGCGAGTAGTCGCTCAGGAAAGCCGTCTCGCTTTGCGACTGGCTGTAGCCCCAGCCGGTTTGCCGCCCCGGAATGTACGCGATGCCGCCGAACTCGGAGAGGATCACCGGCAGCCCGGCCTCGGGCAGGTGGCCCAGGGTGATGGGGCGGTCGGCGGGCTGCTGGTGCTCGAGGGTCTGGTGGGTGGCTTCGCAGGTCCCGTAGCGGCGCCGCAGCATCTCGGGGTCGTCGGCGTAGTCGTGGATGGTGAGCAGGTCGGTGGCGGTGTGTTCCCAGCCGTCGTTGCCGATCACCGGGCGGCTGGGGTCCAGCGTCTTGGTGAGGTGGTAGAGCGCCCGGACGTAATCGCGGTGGGCGGGGTTGTTGGGCAGGTCGGGCACCCCCCACGACTCGTTGAAGGGCACCCACGCCACGATGCAGGGGTGCGACATGTCGCGCTCCAGCACCTCCAGCCATTCGTGCGTGAGCCGACCGACCGCCTCGGGCGTGAAGCGGTAGGGGCTGGGCATCTCCTCCCACACCAGCAGCCCCAGCACGTCGCACCAGTACAGCCAGCGCGGGTTTTCGATCTTCTGGTGCTTGCGGGCGCCGTTGAAGCCGAGTTGCCGCGCGAGTTCCACGTCGCGGCGCAGTTCCTCGTCGGTGGCGGCGAGCAGGCCCTCCGGCCAGTAGCCCTGGTCCAGCACCATCCGCAGGTAGTAGGGCCGCCCGTTGAGCAGGAAGCGGTTGCCCGACACGCCCACCGAGCGCAGCGCCGCGTAGCTGTGCACCCGGTCGAGCAGAACCTCGCCGCGCCACAGTTCCACGCAGGCCCCCAGCAGTTGCGGGTGCCCCGGACTCCACAGCAGCTCGTTGCGGAAGTCGTCGATGCCGGGGTCGGCCAGCGAGAGCTGCCGGGCCATGTGCAGGTGCGTCACGGCGTAGCGGTCATCGATCAGCAGTTCGTTGCCGCGCCACAGCCGCACCCGCAGGGTCAGGTCCGGCCCCAGCTCGCCCTGAAGCACGGCCCGCACCCCGATCTGCCAGCGTTGCATGTCGCTGGTCCAGGTCAGGCGCTCCAGATACGTCTCGGGCACCGGCTCCAGCCACACGGGTTGCCAGATGCCGGTCGTGCGGGGATACCAAATCGAGTGCGGCTCGCGCTGCCAGTCCTGCTTGCCGCGCGGCTGGGTCAGGTCGTGGGGATCGTCCTCGGCCCGCACCACCACCTCCAGCGTGGGGCTGAAGGCCGCCTGCCGGGTCACCTCCGCCGTGAAGGGCGTGTGCCCCCCCTCGTGCTCGGCCACCAGTTCGCCGTTCACCCACACGCGGGCGCGGTAGTCCACCGCCCCGAAGTGCAGCAGCAGCCTTCCGACCCGTTCGTGGGCGTCCAGCACCACCGTGCGGCCGTACCACACCACCCGGTGAAAGTCCTGATCGTGAATCCCGCTGCGCGGGCTTTCGGGCGGGTAGGGCACCACGATCTCGCGGTCGAACACCACTTCCTCGGGGTGCGACCACTGCGCGGCGTCGTCGAAGGCAAAGCGCCAGGACCCGCCGAGGTCGCGCCAATGCTCGCGCTCCAGCAGCGGGGTGGGGTGGGTGGAATAGGGCACGCGGGAACTCCTGGGGTGGGGGGAGTGGGGGCGGGGCCGGGGGGCGGACTGGGTGGAGATGGCCCACGCTACACGGTTGGGCGGGGGGGAGTGGGGGGTGGGTCACGGGGCGGCCGGAGAATGAAAAAGCCCCACCTTCACTCGGGTGGGGGCTTCGTCTTGGGGCGGGTTGTGGGTGTGTCTCCCGTGCGGAGACCCCGCCCGAAGGATGGTCCCAGTGTGGCCGTCCGGCCCCAGCGGGGCATCCGCCGAAAGGGGGAGGGGGCGGGTAGGGGAGATGGCGGGGCTTGCCCCATGCCAAGCGCCCCTGCCCGGAAGATGGGCAGGGGCGCTGACGTGTGGAGGCTGTGGGTTTATTCCGCGACGGCGGGCACGCTCGCCACCGCGCCCACGTCCCCGGCGCGGCCTTCCTTGATGGCCGAGAGAACGCGCTCGCGGATCTCGGCTTCCAGCTCGGGGCGCTCGGCGATGTAGGCGATGGCCTTTTCCTTGCCCTGGCCGATGCGGTCTTCCCCGTAGGAATAAAAGGACCCGGCCTTCTTGATGATGTCCATGTCGGAGGCCAGCGTCACGAGGTCGGAGAGCTGGTCGAAGCCCTTGCCGTACATCAGGGTCAGCTCGACCTCCTTGAAGGGGGGCGCGACCTTGTTCTTCACGGTCTTGACCTTCACCGTGTTGCCCACGGCGTCGTTGCCCAGCTTGACGGGCTGGCCGATCTTGCGCACGTCGAGGCGTACGCTGGAGTAGAACTTCAGCGCCCGGCCGCCCGTGGTGGTCTCGGGGTTGCCGTACATCACGCCGATCTTCTCGCGCACTTGGTTGATGAAGATGGCGGCGGTGCCCGTCTTGGAGAGGATCGCGGTGAGCTTGCGCAGGGCTTGAGACATCAACCGGGCCTGGAGGCCGGGCAGCGAGTCGCCCATCTCGCCCTCGATCTCGGCGCGGGGGGTCAGCGCGGCGACCGAGTCCACGACGACCACGTCGATCGCGCCCGAACGCACCAGCAGCTCCATGATCTCCAGCGCCTGCTCGCCGTTGTCGGGCTGCGAGACCAGCAGCTCGTCGGTGCTCACGCCGAGGCTGCGGGCATACACGGGGTCGAGGGCGTGCTCGGCGTCGATAAAGGCGCAGGTGCCGCCCGCCTTCTGGGCCTGCGCGATGATGCTCAGGGCCAGCGTGGTCTTGCCGCCCGACTCGGGGCCGTAGATCTCGGTGATGCGCCCGCGCGGAATGCCGCCCACGCCCAGCGCGAGGTCAAGGCTGAGGCTGCCGGTGCTGACCGCCTGCACGTCGAGCTTGCTCTCGGCGCCCAGCCGCATGATCGACCCCTTGCCGAAGGCCTTCTCGATCTGGGTCATGGCCGTTTCGATGGCCTTGGTGCGTTCCTTGCTGTCGCCGGGGGTGCCGAAGTCCTTGGGGTTGTCCTTGCTCATGGGGTCTCCTGGGAGGGGGAAGGGGCGGAGGGCGTCATGTCTTCGGTGGCTGCCGGAGGCGGGCTGCTGGCCTCGCCCCTCAGCCGGAAGGTGCTCACGGTGTCGTAGATCGGGCCGGTCTTACGGAGGGTGCTGCGAATCAGCGCCATATTCCCTGCCTGCCAGCCCAGATCGAAGAGAAGCGGGGGCACGCGCGGCGCCGGACCCTTCTTGCGGGCCAGCGTGACGTGCGCCTTGAAGGGGAGGTCGTCGGTGGCGATGCCCAGTTCTTTCAGGCCCATCCGCAACTCGGCCGCTAGCTCGTTGAGCCCCTCGGCTTCCGCCTTCACGAACCAGACGCGCGGGCTGCCCTCGTTGGGAAAGTAGCCGGTGCCGCGCAGCCGAACCTGCATGGGCGGAAGATTCTCGGTGAGCCGCGTGCCCAGCCGCTTGAGGTCGGCCACCCGGTCCGGCGGGACAGCGGGCAGATACGCGAGGGTGATGTGCAGTTGGTCCGCCCGCACCGCCCGCCAGTTGCCGCGCAGGTGCCGCTGCGACTCGGCCAGCGGGGCCGCCACGTCGCCGGGGACCTTGAACGCGAAAAAGAGGCGGAGGGTCTGGGGGGCGTGTGGCCTGTCGCCCGTGGCCTGTGGAGGGGTGGGGCGGGGCTTGGGGTCCGGCCGGGGAGCCTCAGCTTTGACCTTGACCTCCTCCAAGGGCGGCGCGACGGGCTTGGGCGTCTTGCGAATCTTCATGCGCTCACCGCCGCCGGGCGCAGCACGCGCAGGGCCAAGGCCAATGCAGCGACGGCCGCCCGCTCCCGAATCTGCGCGGCGTCACCCGGCCAGTCCAGCGCCCGGACCTCGGCCCGCTCCCCGTCGCTGAGGGCGACGAAGGTGCGGCCCGCGCCTTCTCCCTTTGCGGCGGTCACGACCGCGAGGCCCACCTCGGCCCCCAGGTGTTCCCGCGCTCCCCGTGCCAGTTCCAGCGCGGCGGGTTCGCTCACGACCCCGTGGTCGCGCAGGGTCACCGGAGTCAGGCCCAGCGTGATCAGGCGGGCGTGGTCCACCGTGACGGCGGCGTCCAGAAAGCCGGGTTCGTCGGCCAGCAGGGAGGAGAGTGCCCCGCCGCTTCCGGCCTCCACCACGCCCAGGGTGCGCCCGGCGAGTGCGCTGGTGACCGCTCCGGCCAGCGTGTCGCCGTCCTCGCCCCAGACCCAGCGGGCGAGGCGTTCGCGCACAGTCGCCAGCACCGGGGCGGCGAGGGCCTGCGCTCCTTCCAGCGTGGGGGCACTCGCCGCGACCCGCACGTCCACCCCGGTCTTGCGGGCATAGGTGGCGACGCTGGGATTGGCCGCCCGCGTCAGCTCGCCCAGCAGCTCGGCCACGTTGCTCTCCCCGATGCCCTGGGTGTGCAGGGTGACCGCGTGCAGGGCCGAATCCGGCAGCGGCAGCCGGGGCAGCACCTGCTCGCGCCACATCCGGTGCATCTCGCGCGGGGGACCGGGCAGGGCGACGATGAAGCGTTCCCGGCCTTCCACTTTCGTCCGCACGAACCACCCCGGCGCGGTGCCGACCGGGTTGGGCAGCGCCTCGGCCGAAGGGATCAGCCACGCCTGCTTACGGTTCACGGCGGGCATCACCCGGCCCCGGCTGGAATACAGGCCCTCCAGCCACGCGATCAGGGCCGGGTCCTCCTGCGGCGTTTCGCCCAGCACGGCGGCAATCGCCTCCCGCGTGAGGTCGTCGTCGGTGGGGCCGAGGCCGCCGCCCACGATCACGAGGTCGGCGCGGGAGAGGGCCAGCCGCAGCCCTTCAGACACCCGGCCCAGGTTGTCGCCCAGCACCGTCTTGCGGTGCAGCGTGACGCCCCGCCCGGCGAGTTCGCGGGCGAGGAATGCGGCGTTGCTGTCGACGATTTCGCCGAGCAGCAGCTCCGTTCCCACGCTGATAATTTCTGCTAGCAGCATAACAACCTCGGCTGAGTATAGGCGATAGCGAAGCCATGTACCAGGGGGATCACCGCCCGAGTGTAGGGGGTGGCGGGGGGTGAACTGGGGGAGTTGCGACGCGGGTTTCACGGGGGCTTCATAGTGGAGGCCGTGACGACGACTCCAGCTTCGACGGGCGGGTTTCTCGACCGCTACTTCGGCCTCCGGGCGGCGGGCAGCACGGTGGGCACCGAGGTGCGGGCGGGCCTGACCACCTTCTTGACCATGAGCTACGTGCTGTTCGTGAATCCGCAGATTCTGGGCACGGCGATCCAGGTCCCCAATGCCTTCGTGCAACTGCTGATGACCACCGCCATCGCCGCCGCGTTCGGCTCGCTGGCGATGGGGCTGGTAGCGAAGTACCCGTTCGCGCAGGCGCCGGGCATGGGCCTGAACGCGTTCTTCGCCTTCACGGTGGTGGGGGGGCTGGGGGTGCCGTGGCAGACGGCGCTGGGGGCGGTCTTCATCTCGGGCGTGTTGTTTGTGCTGCTCAGCGTGCTGGGCGCCCGGCAGGCCATCGTGCGGGCGATTCCCAACGTGCTGAAGTTCTCCATCACGGCGGGGATCGGGGCCTTTCTGGCCTTTATCGGGCTGCGGAATGCCGGGATTGTGGTGGCGAACGAGGCGACCATCGTCGGCCTGGGCCGCCTGACCGCCGCGCCGTCGGTGGTGGCCTTGACCGGACTCGTCATCACGGCGGCGCTGCTGGCCCGGCGGGTCAAGGGCGCGATTCTGTGGGGCATCCTGGCGGCCACGGTGCTTGCCATCGTCCTCCAGCTTCCCGTGTACGTGGGCGCGAACGGGCAGCCCGCGCCCTTCAGCGGCTTTACCGGGCGCTTCCTGGGCATCTTCGACACCCCGGTGTGGCCCGCCTCGCTGATCGGGCAGCTCGATATCGCCGGAGCGCTGGGGCTGGGGCTGCTCAGCGTGGTGTTCACCTTCTTTTTCGTGGACTTCTTCGACGCGACCGGAACCCTGACGGGCCTCGCGCAAAAGGCCGGGTACCTGAACGAGCAAGGCGACATGCCCCGCGCCCGGCGCGTCTTTGCGATGGACGGCCTCGCGGCGATGTTCGGGGCCTTGATGGGCACCTCGACCACGACCGCCTACGTGGAATCGGCGTCGGGCATCGAGGACGGGGGCCGCACCGGGCTGACCGCCGTGGTGGTGGGCGTGCTGTTCCTCCTCGCCATGTTCCTGTGGCCGCTGGCGAGCGCAATCCCCGCCGCCGCGACCGCGCCCGCCTTGATCTTGGTCGGGGCGCTGATGCTCGAGGGCCTGCGCCACGTCAACTGGGACGACGTGACCGAGAGCATTCCCGCCTTCTTGACCATCATCGCCATGCCGCTGACCTTTTCCATCGCCAACGGGGTGAGCTGGGGCGTGATCAGCCTGTGCGGCATCAAGCTGCTGTCGGGCCGGGGCCGCGAGGTGCATCCCATCCTGTACGGGGTGGCCGTGCTGCTGCTGGCGCGGTACATCTGGCTTTCGGAGTAACGGGAATTGGAAGTTGGGGGCGTCCTGCAGGGCGCTCCTTTTGCGTGGGGCGCATGGAACCTGCCCCCCCTCACCCCCCGGCCCGGAGGCCCCGGCTACACTGACTGAGTGAAGGGCAACGACGCGGGGCGCAGCATGAGGTCGGACGAAAAATATCGGTGGAGACGGCAACTTTGCCGCCTCGCCCCCGCTTCCGCTGCGTGCCCCCAGGAGTGCCCATGAGCGCCATCTACCAACGTGCCCGGCCCATCCGCTGGGATCAGGTGGTCGGACAGGAACACGTCAAGGACGTGCTGAAAACCGCGCTGGAGCAGGGGCGGGTGGGCCACGCCTACCTCTTTTCCGGGCCGCGCGGGGTGGGCAAGACGACCACCGCCCGCCTGATCGCCATGACGGCCAACTGCACCGGGCCGAGTCCGAAGCCCTGCGGCGAGTGCGAGAGCTGCCTCGCGGTGCGGGCGGGGTCGCACCCCGACGTGCTGGAGATTGACGCGGCGTCGAACAACTCGGTGGACGACGTGCGCGACCTGCGCGAGAAGGTCTCCCTGGCGGCCATGCGCGGCGGCAAGAAGATCTACATCCTCGATGAGGCGCACATGATGAGCCGGGCGGCCTTCAACGCCCTGCTCAAGACGCTGGAGGAGCCGCCCAGCCACGTCATCTTCATCCTGGCGACGACCGAGCCGGAAAAAATCATTCCGACGATCCTCTCGCGCTGCCAGCATTACCGCTTTCGCCGCCTGACGCCGGAGGAAATCGCGGGCAAGCTTGCGGGGCTGGCCCAGCGCGAGGGCATGACGGCCGAGCCGGAAGCCCTGAACCTGATCGGGCGGCTGGCCGACGGCGCCATGCGCGACGGCGAGAGCCTGCTGGAGCGGATGCTCGCGGCGGGGACGGCGGTCACGAAAGCGGCGGTCGAGGACGCCTTGGGACTGCCCCCCGGCGAGCGGGTGCGGGGCATCGCGGGGGCGCTGGTGCTGGGGGACGCGGCGACGGCTCTTCAGGGCGCGGCGGCGCTCTACCGCGAGGGCTTCGCGGCACGGACGGTGGTGGAGGGACTGGTCGCGGCCTTCGCGGACGCCCTGCACGCCGAGCTGGGGCTGGAGGGGCAGGCGCTGGAGGGCGCCGACGTGCCCCGGCTGCTGAAGCTGCAAGCCGCGCTGGACGAGCAGGAGTCACGCTTTGCCCGCTCGGCGGACGGCCTGAGCCTGGAACTGGCGCTGACCCACGCCCTCCTCGCGGCGGATGGGGGAGGGGCGACCAGTGCTCCCGCTGGAGCTGCCGCCGCATCCTCCGTTCCGGCCGATGTGACGCAGCGCCTGAGCCGCTTGGAACGTGAGCTGGCCGAGTTGCGAACTTCGGGGGTGCGGGCGGGTCCGGCACCGACCCAGGAGGCTCCGGCCCCCCAGCCCACGGCGCGGCGGTCCGCTCCGGCGACGCCCCCGCCCATTCAGGAGGCCCCAGTGTCTGCCCCCGTCCCCGTGCAGGGCAACTGGGCGGACGTGACCCGGCAGGCGTCCATGCAGCTCCGGGCCTTTCTCAAGCCTGCCCGGATGCACGCCGAACCCGGCTACGTGAGCCTGAGCTACGACGAGAAGAACGCCTTCCACGCCAAGCAGATCGCCTCAAAATTCGACGAGGTGGCCACGCTGGTGCTGAAGGTCTTCGGCCCGGTGACCTTCGAACTCGTCGCGCCCGAGGGCGGGCGGCGGGTGCGGCTGGGGGGTGGCGGGGACGGTCCGGGGCCGGGAGGCGGTGGTGGGGGAGGGGGCGTGTCGCCGTCCCCTGGACCGGCGCCCGCCAGCCCTCCTCCCGCACGGGCGGCGGCGCCAAAGGCGGATATCCCCGCTTTCGAGCCGTCCCCCCGCCCCCGCGCCTCACGGGGGCCGGACTTCGCCCCGGTGGAGCGGGCGGCACCGGAGAAGCCCGTTGCCCAGGCCGCGCCCCAGGCCCGCGCGGCGACCGCCACTCTGGACGCTCCCCCACCCGCGCCCCTACGTCCCGCCCCACCCCCCAGTCCCGACGACGTGGCGCCCGCGCCGCTCGCTGAGTCCGGTCCCGCCCCCTGGGAGGACGACCACGCCGCCGACCCGCCCCCCCCGCCCGAGGGCGCACAGGGTGGGGACCGGGTGGCCCCGCCGGGCGCGTCCCGCGAGCTGTACATCGTGGAGGAGGTGACCCAGGAGCCCGACTGGGACGACATCGGCGGTTCGGTGGACGGGCCAGCGCCCTCGCTGGAGGACGCCCCCTTCGCGGACGTGGTGTCTGCGCGACCAGCGCCCACCCCGCGCCCGGCGGTCCCGGCCCCCGCACCTGCCCAGGCCGCCCCCTCCCGCCCCGGCGACATCCGCGCCCATCCCCTATACGAGGAGATCAAAGGCCGCTTTTCGGGCCGTGTGCGCGAGATCGGCAAAAACCGCCGTGTCCAGGCCGCCGCTGCCGATGCGCCGGGAGCGGACGACGAGGGTGAGGCCGAAGGCCCCGAGGCCCAGACCTAGCACCGCAACAGGCCCCTGCCTTCACCCGCCCGCCCTGGCCCCTGCGCTACGCTGCCCGCACACCGTGAAGACCTTGTCCCCCGTGCGCCTTGCCCTGCCCTTGACCCTGCTGCTCGCGGGAGCGGTGCTCCCCGTGGCGGGGGCGACCGCGCCTACGCCCGAGCCTCTGCCGCCTGTCCCTGCGCCGGTGGTGCCCGCCCCGGCTCCGGTGGACCCCGCGCCCCCGGCGACGCCCGCCGAACCGGCCCCCGTGCAGCCCGCTCCCGTCCCTCCAGCGCCGGTGGTTCCGGCTCTCCCAGCGGCGCCCGTGGCCTCGCCGCTGGCTCCACCGGTGTCGGTGCCCGTCGTCCCGGCTCCCGTGCCGCCCGCCCCCACCCAACCCGCGCCCATCAGCACCGTGCGCGGCCTGTGGGTGGACGCGTTCGGGCCAGGGCTCAAGACGCGGCAGCAGGTCGCGCAGGTCGTGGAGGACGCCGCGCGGCTGGGGGTCAATACCCTCTTCGTGCAGGCGGTGCGGCGGGGCGACTGCCTGTGCCTGCGGGCCAGCGTGCCGCCCATCACCGACAAGGACTTCGAGAAGAACTTCGACCCCCTGACCATCGTGACCCGGCTGGCGCACGCGCGGGGCATGCGGGTGATCGCCTGGGTCAGCGTGACGGGCGGGGTCAACGCCCGCGTGCCCAACACCAGCCCCCGCCACGTCTCGCGGCTGCACGGCCCGACCGCCGGGGCCAACTCGTGGATGTCCCGCCGCCCGGACGGCTCCTGGCAGGAGGGCGGCGACGGCTGGCTCGACCCGGCCATTCCCGCCGCCGCCGACCACATGGTCGAGTCGGTGGTCAGCCTCGTCCGCAACTACCCGGTGGACGGCGTGCAGCTCGACCGCATCCGCTACCCCGACGGCGGCGCGTGGGGCTACGACCCCAAGACGCTGGCCCGCTACCGCGCCGAGACGGGCACCAAGGGCACGCCCGCCGCCTCCGACCCGCGCTGGCAGGCCTGGAAGCGCGAGCAGGTCACGGCGCTGGTGCGCCGCGTCAGCCTGGAGGTCAAGGCCGTGCGCCCGACCGCCTGGGTCACCGCCGCGACCATCACCTACGGGGCACCGCCCGCGCCGGGCGACCTCGCGGCCTTCCGCAAGTCGCGCACCTACACCGACGTGTTGCAGGACTGGCCGACCTGGATGCGCGAGGGCTACCTCGACCTCAATGTCCTGATGAACTACAAGCGTGACACGGTGGGCGAGCAGGGCGAATGGCTGGACGGCTGGAACGCCTTTGCCGCCAGCGTGCGCGGCCGCGCCGAGGTCGCGGGCGGCACGGCCCTGTACCTCAACACGCCCGCCGTGACCGCCTCGCAGGCCCGGCGCACGGTCGCCACCGGGCTGGGGTGGGTGGGCTACTCCTACCGCACGCCCACCCTGGACGTGTACGGCACCCGCCAAAGCACCGGGCAGGGGCTGGAGGCGATTCGCGCGGCCCTCACCGCGCCGGGCGGGGCGCTGGCGGGCCGGGTGGACTGGCAGGTCAAGCCGCCGACCCTGCGGGGACTCTCCGGGCGAATTGTGGGGACCTCCGTACTGGGGGGCCGGGCGGTGGAAGCCGTGCAGGGCGCCAAGGTCGTTGCCCGGACCACCACGGATGGGGGCGGGCACTACGGGTTCCTGACGCTGCCCGCCGGACCGGTCGAGGTCCGGGTTGGAGGGCAGCGGTGGGCCGAGGCGGTGCCGGAGGTCGGCGTGGTGCGGCTGCCGGACCTGCTGGTGCGGGATTCGGTGGCGGCTCCGGCGGCGAGTGGGAAGCGGTAGGGGCCTTTACCTTCACCCCACGGGAAGTCGGCTGAGGCCACCCCCCGCTACACTCACCCCATGACCACTCCCGCCCACGACGGTATTCCCCCCTTCGAGTTCCGGCAGACGCTGGGGCGCTTTGCCAGCGGCGTGACCGTCATCACGGCGGCGGACGGGGACGAGCGGCGGGGCATGACGGCGAGTGCGTTCGTGTCGGTCAGCCTGACCCCGCCGCTGATTCTGGTCAGCGTGGACCACCGCGCCCAGATGCACGCGCTGCTCTCGCGGCCCGAGGTGGGGCGCTTCGGCGTCAGCGTCCTCTCTGCCGCGCAGCGCCACCTCAGCGACCACTTCGCCGGGCGGCCGGGTCCCGAGGAGGCGGTGCCGTGGTTTACCCACGAGGGCCTGCCCCTGATCGGCGGCAGCGTGGCGCAGCTCGTGTGCCGCAAGCAGGAGGTCATCCCGGCAGGCGACCACACCCTCTACCTCGGGCTGGTCGAGTACGCCCGCTACACCGACGACGACCCGCTGGTCTACTTCCGGGGCCAGTACCACGAGCTGGTCTGAGGAGCGGCCGATGCCTTCCTACGCCCCCCAACTCGTGGTCGCCCTCGCGCTGGCGGGGCTGACCTTCTTCGTGTCCTATCCCTGGAGCATCGGGGGCGGGCGCAGCGTGGACGCGCTGGACGCCTTTTTACTGGTCTTCGCGCTGGTCAATCTGCGGCTGGCGTGGTCGGCCGCGAATACAGCCAACGGGGGCCGGGCGCCCGCGTGGTTCGCCCTGCTGGGGCTGGGCACGGCGGCCCTGATCGCCACCGGGATGATTGGCGCCCTCACTCCGCGTTGACGGGTTCGGCGGGCAGCGGCAGGTCGTCCGGCCACTCGCCCGGCAGCGTGCCGTCCAGCCCCCGCGCGGCCCGTTCCAGCGCGGCATAGGCGCCGTCCCGCGCCCGCAGCACGTCGGGTGGACCGTCCTCCACCACCCGGCCCCCGTCGAGCACGAGCACCCGGTCGGAGGTCCGCGCGAGGCTGAGGCGGTGGGTCACGATCAATGCCGTTCGCCCACGCATCAGCCGCCCCAGGGCCGCCACCACGACGGCCTCGCTCTCGGCGTCCACGGCGCTGGTCGGCTCATCGAGCAGCAGCACAGTGGGCCGCGCGAGCAGCGTCCGCGCGATGGCGAGGCGCTGGCGCTGGCCCCCGCTGAGCCTGACCCCACGCTCGCCTACCACCGTGTCCAGTCCCTGCGGCAACGCCTGCACGAAAGCAAGCGCGTAGGCGGCCTCCAGCGCCCCCTCGACTTCCGCGTCGCCAGCGTCCGGGCGGGCGTAGCGCACGTTTGCCAGCACCGTGTCGTGGAAGAGGAAGGTGTCTTGCGGCATGGTGACGGCGTGGGTGCGGAGGCTCTCCAGCGTGAGGTCGCGCACGTCCATTCCGTCCAGCAGGACGCGGCCTTCCAGCGGGTCATGCCCACGCGGGACCAGCGAGAGCAGTGTGCTTTTGCCCGCTCCCGACGGCCCCAGCACGGCTACCCGCTGCCCCGCCGGAATGGTCAACGTCACGTCGCGCAGCACCGGGCGGGCGGGGTCGTAGCCGAAGGTCACGCCTTCAAAGCGCACCTCCCCCCGCGCCGGTTCGGGGAGGGGACGCGCACCGGGACGCTCGGCCACCGCCACGGGCGCGTCGAGCACCTCGAAGACCCGCCGCCCGCTCGCCTCGGCGCGTTGCAGGAGGTCCCCGATATTCACGAGGTCGTCGATCGGGCCGTAGAAGTAGCGACCGTAGCCCCGGTACGCGAGCAGGCCGCCCAACGTGAACTGCCCCGCCAGAATCAGCCACGCGCCGCCCCCCAGCATGATCACGTTGCCGAAGTTCGCCACGAAGCGGGCCAGTGGAAAGGCGCGGTTGCGCAGGGCGACGGCCTTCACCTGCTCCGCATACAGCTCGCCCGCGAGCGCCGCGACCCGGTGTTCCTCCGCCGCCTCCCGCGCGAAGCCCTGCACCACCCGCACCCCGCCCAGGCGGTCGGTGATCAGCGCCGTGAGGTCCCCCAGCCGGGTCCGCGCCGCTCGGTAGGCGGGCCGCACCGTCCGGGCGTAGCGCCGCAGCATCAGCGCGACGGCCAGCATGGGCAGCGTGACGAGCACGCCGAGGAGCGGTTGCAGCGCGATGAAGATGGCGACCACGCCGATCAGCCTTAGCGCATTCGCCAACACCGCGTCCGTCCCGCGCACCAGCACGTCTTGCAGGGCGTCCACGTCCCCGGTCACGCGGGCGATCAGGTCTCCGGTGCGCTGCGATTCGAAGTAGCTCGCGGACTGGCCCTGAAGCTTGCGGTACACCGCCAACCGGAGGTCCAGCGTGAGCTGTTGCCCCGCCCGCTCCAGCAGCAGCCCGCGCCACGCGGAGAGGAGCTGTTGTAGCCCGAACATGCCGACGAGCAGGGCAAGCTGCCACCCGATCAAGGTCCAGTCCCGCGCCGGAATTCCCTGATCCACCACCCGAATCCACACCAGCGGCGGATACAGCTCGGCGGCCACGCTGCCCACCAGCAGCAGCAGGCCCAGCCCCACCGTGCGGCGGTAGGGCGTGAGCAGGCCGTAGAGGCGGCGGGTCACGCCGGGGCCGAGCGTGGCGGGGCCTGCGCTCTGGGGATTGGGGCTGGGGGGCACGGGGAAGAGGGTAGCGCGGGGGGAGGTAGGCGGCGGGGGTGCACGGTGGCCCCCTCCCCCCTTGCTCCCTGCCGCCCCCCGCAACCCTGCCCCCGCCCCGTTTCCCCGCACCCTATCTTGCCGGGCATGTCCCTTCAGCTCGTCCGCAGGTTTCAAAAAAGGCTCGAAGACGCCGTGCAGTTCGGCGGCACGCGCAACGAGACGAGCGTGCGCGGGGCCTTTCAGGGCCTGCTGACCGAGTGGGCCGAGGCCCAGAGCGATCCCCTGCGGCTGGTGCCCGAGGTGGGGTACCGTCCGCCCGGCCAGAAGAACACGGTCTACCCCGACGGCACCCTCAAAGACGCCCTGCAACAGCCGCGCGGCTTCTGGGAGAGCAAGGACGAGGCCGACACGCTGGACCATGAAATCGAGAAGAAGTTCGCCAAGGGGTACCCGCGCGACAACATCCTCTTTGAGGACAGCCGCACCGCCGTCTTGATTCAGCATGGCGAGGAGGTCCGGCGCGTGCCGATGGACGACGCCGAGGCGCTCGCGGGATTGCTGACCACCTTCTTCGCCTTCGAGCCGCCGCAGGTCACCGAGTTCCGGCGGGCCATCGAGCAGTTCCGGGCCGAGATGCCGCACCTGCTGGGCGTGTTGCGGGAGGCCATCGCCGCCGCCGGGGACAACCCCGACTACCGGCGCGAGCTGGGCGCCTTTGTCGAGCTGGGGCGGGAAGCCATCGACCCCGAGTTCCGGGCCAAGGACGCGGGCGAGATGCTGATTCAGCACATCCTGACCGGGGACCTCTTTCGCAGCGTCTTCGACAACGCCCAGTACCACGAGGACAACAACATCGCCCAGCAGCTCGGGCGGCTGGCCGACACCTTTTACAAGGGCCAGATCAAACGCGACGTGACCGGGCGAACCCGGCGCTACTACGGCGCGATCAACGCCGCCGCCGCCCAGATCGCCGACCACCACGAGAAACAGCGGTTCCTGAAGGTCCTGTACGAGAACTTCTACCGCGCCTACAACCCCGCCGGGGCCGACCGCCTGGGCATCTTCTACACCCCCGGCGAGATCGTGCGCTTCATGGTAGCGGCCACCGACGCCCTGCTCGACCGCCACTTCGGCAAGGCGCTGAGTGACCCCGGCGTCGAGATTCTGGACCCCGCCACCGGCACGGGCACCTTTATCACCGAGCTGATCGACTACCTGCCGCGCAACAGGCTGGAACACAAGTACGCCCACGACCTGCACTGCAACGAGCTGGCGCTGCTGCCCTACTACATCGCCAACCTGAACATCGAGGCCACCTACGCCCAGAAGATGGGCTACTACGCCGAGTTCCGCAACATCGTCCTCGTCGATACCCTCGACAACACGGGCTTCGGCGTCGCCAGTGCCCAGGAGTCGCTGTTCGGCGGCGTCAGCGCCGAGAATCTGGAGCGGGTCAAGCGGCAGAACGCCCGCCCGCTGCGCGTCATCATCGGCAACCCGCCCTACCGCGCCAACCAGGCCAACGAGAACGACAACAACAAGAACCGCGAGTACCGCGAGATCGACCGCCGCATCAAGGAAACCTACGTCGCCGCCAGCCGCGCCCAGAAAACCAAGCTCTACGACATGTATTCCCGGTTTCTGCGCTGGGCCACCGATAGGCTCAAGGACGACGGCATCGTCGCCTTTGTCATGAATCGCAGCTTTATCGACAGCCGCACTTTCGACGGCTTTCGCAAGGTCGCCGCCGAGGAGTACACCCACATCTATGTCATCGACCTCGGCGGCGACGTGCGGGCCAACCCCCGGCTCAGCGGCCCCAGGCACAACGTCTTTGCCATTCAGACGGGCATCGCCATCGCCTTTCTGGTCAAGGCGACGCCCACCAAGCGGCGCCGCGCCGAGGCCAGGGCGCAGCCCGCCGTGATCGAGTACGTCCGCCGCCCCGAGATGGACACCGCCCGCCAGAAGCTGGAGTGGCTCGCCACCACCCCTTTCGAGGACGTGGACTTCGAGCGCATCCGCCCCGACGCCAAGCACAACTGGATCGGGCAGGCCGAGCACGGGTGGGAGGAGTTCCTGCCTGTGGCGGATAAGCAAACGAAGCAGGCGAAGGTGGAAGGGCAAGAGCAGGCAATTTTCAAGCTGTATTCGTTGGGAGTGGTAACAGCGAGAGATGAGTGGGTTTTTGACTTCAGTAAGAGGTCATTAGGAGGCAAAGTTGAGTATTTAACGGCGTATTATAATAGTCAGATGGGAGGGAGCTACGAAGACGACAGAGTGATAAAATGGTCCCGTGCAGTGAAAAGCAAGTTGCTAAAAGGTGTGATCTTTGGATTTCATGCTGATAAGATAGTCCGTGCGCTTTACAGACCATACCAACTTCTTGAATTTTATTATGACGAGAACCTTAACGAAATGCAGTATCAAAATAGATTTATATTTCCCGAAGGATCAGATAAAAACCTTCTTATTGCGTTCAACAGCTTTAATAATGTACGTTGGGATTGTCTATAATCTAAATATGTTCTAGATTATAACTGTCTCTACGGCGGCGCTCAATGCCTCCCCCTCTACCGCTACTCAGGCGGCGAGCGCATTCCCAACATCACCGACTTTGCCCTGAAAGCCTTCCAAAGCCATTACGCCGACGCCAGCATCAGCCGGGAGGACATCTTTCATTACGTCTACGCGGTGCTGCACCACCCGGCGTACCGCGAGAAGTACGCGCTGAACTTGCGCCAGGAGTTTCCGCGCGTGCCCTTTTACCCGGATTTCGGGCGCTGGGCAGGCTGGGGCCGCGAGCTGATGGCGCTGCACGTGGACTTTGAATCGGCGGACCCCTACCCGCTGGAGCGCGTGGAGGTGCCGCCGAAAGGGGACACGCCCGAAGCGCGGGCGCTGGCGGCGCGGGGACGGCTGAAGGTGGTGCGGGACGCGGCGAAGGTGCCGACCGGGGCGATAGAGCTCGACGGCCTGACGACCCTGCGCGGGGTGCCGCCTGCGGCGTGGCGCTACCGCCTGGGCAACCGCTCGGCGCTGGAATGGGTGCTGGAGCGCCACAAGGAGACGGCACCCAAAGACCCGACCATCCGCGAGCGGTTCCATACCTACCGCTTTGCCGACCACAAGGAACGGGTCGTGGACCTGCTCGCCCGCGTGACCACCGTGAGCGTGGAGACGGTGCGGATTCTGGGGGAAATGCCGCCGGAGACGGTGTAGGGGGGCAGGCCCCGGCCCCCGCTATCCTCGGTCCCATGATCCCGCCCGGCGCCCGCCCCGACGACCGCATTCCCGTCCTCGTGATCGGCGGCTTTCTGGGCGCGGGCAAGACCACGCTGGTGAACCACCTGATTCGCTCGCTGCCCCACCGCCTCGGCGTGATCGTGAACGAGTTCGGGGCCACGGGCGTGGACGGCGGCCTGATCGAGCGCCTTCAGGACGACGTGACCGAACTGACCGCCGGATGCCTGTGCTGCACGGGCCGGGACGATCTGCTGCGGGCGCTCGTGACCATCGGGCTGCGCGAGCACAGGCCCGACGCCGTGCTGGTGGAGCTGAGCGGGGTGGCGGACCCCACGCCCGTGCTGACCACCCTGCTGGAACGCTCCGTGCGGGCGGCCTTCCGGGTGACCACGCTGGTCGCGGTGGTGGACGCCCGGCACGTCCTGACCACCCTGCGCGAGCACCCCGAGGCGGCGCGGCAACTCGCCTACGCCAACGTGATCGTGCTGAACAAGACCGACCTCGCGGACCCGGTGCGCCTGACCTACGCCGAGGACGTGCTGCACGGGGTCAACCCCCTCGCCCGCGTGGTGCGGGTGGAACAGGGACAGGTGGACGCGGACGCGCTGCTCGCCCGCGACGACTTCGACCCCCGTGCCCTGGAGGGGGCCGCGCCCGTCACCCACACGCCGGGCCTGACCTCCTTCACCCTGCGCTCGGAGGCGCCGCTGGACCCCTACCGCTGGCAGCGCTTCCTGACCGACCTGATTCTCTCGCGCCCCGCCGAGGTGCTGCGGGTCAAGGGGACGCTCTCGCTCGCGGGCTACCCGCACCCGGTGCTGTTTCAGGCTGTGCGCGACCTTTTCACCGCCGACGCCTGGGAGGGCGAGCCGGGGGCGTCCGAACTCGTCTTGATCGGGCGGGGGCTGGACCGGGCGGAGTACGGGGCGGCGTGGGCGGGGTGCGTGGCGGAAGCCTGAGCGCCTATCCTGCCCCCATGACCCTCCACCCGGATCTTCACCTGCCTGGCCCCGACGAGCTGGACACGCTGACGCCGGAGGAACTGGCGTCTCGCATGAATGGCCTGTCCGGCACCCTGGGCCAGCGGCTGGGCATCGAACTGCTCACCGCCTCGCGGGAGCGCCTGACCGCCCGGATGCCGGTGGAGGGCAACCGCCAGCCCGCCGGACGGCTGCACGGGGGAGCCAGCCTCGCGCTCGCGGAGGAACTCGCCAGCATCGGCACCTGGCTGAATCTGGACGTGCGGCGGCAGGTCGGCGTCGGCGTGGACGTGAGCGGCACCCATATGCGCGGCGTTTCGGAAGGCTGGGTCACCGCCGAGGCTGGCCTGGCCTACCGGGGCCGCACGGTGATGGTCTGGACGGTGGAGGTCCGCGACGAGCGGGGCCGGACGACCACGCTGGCGCGGTGCACCTGCAACGTGGTGACGCACGGGGCAGGGTAGGGGACCCCTCACCCCGCTGCTGACGCAGCGCTCCTCTCCCCGAGGTAGAGGGGTCGCATAGCAACAAAAGCTCCTCCCCTTGAGGGGGGAGGCTGGGACTGGCCCAGCTCCGCAGGAGAGGGGGTGAGCAGGTCCGGCGTCCCAAAGTCGGTGAATTGCTCAAGGCACCATCCAAGAGCGAACCCTACACCCCCAGCGCCCACCCGAAGCTCTCCCGCGCCCGCCCTTTCATCTCCGCCACCGCGCCCCAGTCGGGAGCGGTGCGGGCCAGGGCCTGGGTGCTCAGCGTGTCCACGCCGGGCGTGACCGGGTGGGCGGGTGCCCCTGCGTCCGCGCAGAAGCCCGCGACCTTGGGGTCGTAGGCCACCCCCGCGAAGGGCACTCCGGCGGCGGCGGCCAGGATCACCGCGTGCAGCCGCACCCCGATCACGAACCCGGAAGCGGCGATGGCGTCCAGCGCCTCCTGCGGGTCGCGGGTGCTCAGCACGTGGTCGGCCCCGAGGGCCTGCGCCGCCGCGTCATCGTGGCTCGGCATGAAGCTCAGAGCGGTCACGCGGCGGCCCTCTGCCCGCAGCCGCCGCACCGTCTCGGCCAGCGCCGGGGCGGCCGCCGTCACGTCCCCGCGTGGGGCGACGATCACGTGGGCGGGGTCGGGCGTCAGGCCCGGCGTGGGCGCGAGGAGCAGCGCCGGGTCGCCGCCCAGCCGTCCCTCCAGCCCCAGCCCCCGCAGCGTCTCCAGGCTGCCCCGGTCGCGCACGATCAGGGGTACGCCCCTCAGCGCCGAGGCCACCTTGCGCCCCCCCTCCTCGCTGAGCGGGCCGACGCTCTGGTTAAAAACCACCACACGCTTGCCCAGCGCCTGCGCCAGCCGGATGACGCCGAGGTAATAGGTCAATGTCCGGGCACTCGTCCCGTCCTGCAAGAGCCCGCCGCCGCCCGAGAGCAGCACCTGGGAGCGGGCCAAAGCGCCCACCAGTCCCAGCGGCTGCATCCGGGGCGCACTCTCGCTCCCGTAGGTCTGCGCCGTCTCGCTGGGCGTGTTCGACAGCAGCAGCGGCGTGTGCCCGGCGGCCTTCAGCTCCCGCGTGATCGCCAGGGCGATGGCCTCGTCCCCTGTATTCCCGAACCCGTAATACCCGCTGACGGCGACCCTCACGCCCGGCTCTCCCCGCTGGTCGCTGGCGGCTGGCGGCTGGCCCCTCTCGCTCCCCACGTCTGCCACAGCCGCAGCAGGTACTTCACGACCGGAATGGCGATGAGTCCCAGCAGCAGCCCTGCCCCCAGCCCGATAAAGCAGCGGGCGGCGCTGATCAGCAGCGGCGTGTGGAAATGCGAGAAGGTGTTCAGGATGCTCGCCTGCCCCACCACGCCGCCCAGAATCAGCAGCGGGCTGAAGTAGCCCGGCAACACGCCGCTCAGGCCCACGAGGGCGAGCGGATGCCCGGCGAGTTCCTTGAACCGGGGTCGCACGATGGAGTCCTGGAGACCCTGCCGCAGTTGCGCCTCGGCGTCGCTCACGCCGACCGCGCTGACATTGCCCCGGCGCAGGAAGACCAGCGCGAAGACGGCCAGCCCCAGCCCCATCACGGCGATGTCACCCAACCGGATGGGCGAGTTGTAGAGGTCCCGCGCCGTCTTCCGCAGGTCCTGCCGGGGCAGAAAGCTCAGGGCCACCAGCACCAGCGGCACCAGCAGGGTCAGGCCCACGCCCCGGAAGGGTTCCAGGCCCAGCACGCTCTCGCGGCTGGCCCCCAGCGCCGAGACGAACAGCACGCCGACGAGCGAGAGGCCCGTCGCCAGGAACCAGTCGGTCACCTTGGAGCGCCGCAGCACCAGCCCCAGCGCCGGAAAGGTCACGGCGGCGAGCAGCGCCGCGCCCGCGAAGGGCTGGAACCCGTCCAGGCTGTTCAGCGCGAACGCCAGCAACGTCACCCCCGCCATGACCAGCAGGCCCAGCCGGGGCAGCGGGAAGCTCAGCGCCAGCAGCAGGGCAGCGGCGAGCGGCCCCAGCAGGCTCAGCCAGCGCAGGGTGGGGTTCGGCGCGTAGGGGCGCACCTCGGGCGTGCCGACCGTCAGGCCGGAGCGCTCCAGCAGCTCGGAGGTGCGGCGCAGCAGGGCTTCCGTCTCGTTCACCGTGGGGTAGGGGCGCAGGTACAGCAGGCGGTGGCCGCGCTCGCGGGCGGCGAGGTTGTACTTGCTGGCGACCTCCTCCGGCGCGAGGCGGTTTTGCCATGACGGGTTCATGGCGAAGGTCCGCACGCCCCCCCGGTCCTCGATCAAGGTGTCGAGGCCGCGCTGGTCCGAGCCTTCCACCAGGGCGGGCAGGCGACTGCCCATCGCCCGGTCGATCTGCGCGAGGCGCTCCGGTGTCCGTGCCCCGATCACCTCGTCCCCGGTAAAGGCGACGAAGGGCACGTCGGGCCAGTCCGCGCCGGGAGCCTTGACCGCCACGTCGTCGTAGGGGCGGTAGACGGTCACGAGGCCCTGCCGCCCCAGGTCCGCGATCAGTTCGGTGTTCGGCCCGGCGGGCAGGAAGGAGGGATCGGTGGGCCACTCCAACCACGTCTGCCCGGCGATCTGCACCTCCCGCGTGGGGATGGTGTAGCGTTCGGCCAGTCCGTCGAGCGCTCCCGGCCGCAGCGCCCGCATGTAGACCCACTGCGGATTCACGTTCTCGCCGGGATTCTCGGCGGCGAGGTCGGCGCCCCGCTTCACGTACAGGTCGCCGCGCTGCTCGCGGTTGCCGATCACGTCCTCGTAGACGGCGACCCCGTTGACCCCCAGCGCCTTGTAGCGGTCCAGCAGCGCCTGCGGGGTCAGGCCCACCCGCTGCGCCTGCACCGCCAGCGCCGGGTAGTCCATCACCAGCGCGACCGTCTTCTCGCCCCGCTCGTAATTCACCCGGTCCCAGGCCAGCAGCAGCGCCGGAATCAGCGAGAGCAGAATCACCCCCAGCAGCGGCCACGTCAGGCGGTGGCGACTCGCAGGCGGCAGCGGCGTGGCCGGGGCCAGCGCTCCCCCCGGTGCGGGCGGCGGCGTGAGGTCGGGGCGGACGGACGGCGACGGGGTCGGGGCGGGGTCGGTCACGGGGTCATCCTAGGGGGCGCGGGTGAGGGGAGAGGCGAGGGTGGGGAGAGGTCCGGGCGTCAGCGTGCCCGCCGGGGCGGGGGGCGTCGTCCGCCGAAAGGGGGAAGGGGGCCGGTGATCCAAGCTGCGACCGGCCACACGCCCTCACACCGTGGTGCGAATCCGCGCCGCGAGCATGTCCAGCGCGGGCTCGTTCATGCCACCGTGGGGGATGATCACGTCGGCGTATCTCTTGGTGGGTTCCACAAAGCTCAGGTGCATGGGCCGCACGAACTCCAGATACTGCGAGATCACGCTCTCGGGAGTGCGCCCGCGCTCCTGCGTGTCGCGCAGCAACCGGCGGATAAAGCGCACGTCGGCGTCGGCGTCCACGAAGACCTTGAGGTGCATCCGCTCCCGCACCTCCTCGTCGTACAGGGCGAAAAAGCCCTCCAGCACGACCACGGGTGCGGGCATCACCCGGCTGGTCTGGGCCGAGCGGGTGTGGCGGGTAAAGTCGTACTCCGGCATCTCGATGGGCACCCCGGCCAGCAGCGCCCCCAGATGCTCGCGCAGCAGCACCCAGTCGAACGCCGCCGGGTGGTCGTAGTTGGTGGTCAGCCGCGCCTCGAAGGGGATGTCGTCCTGCGCCCGGTAATAGTTGTCCTGGTTGAGCACGGCCACGCTGCCCGCGCCTACCGTCTCGATCACCCGGCGGGTCACGGTGGTCTTGCCGCTGCCCGAGCCGCCCGCCACGCCGATGACGAAGGGGGAGGTCATGCGCTCCTCCCGTAGGTCCCCGCCCCGGCCCCCGCACCGAGGCTGCCGATCAGGTCGATGCGGCGCTCGGCCATGCGGCGGGCGATCAGGTGGGGCGGCTTGCCGTACTGCTCGGCGGCGGCAGCGATGCGCGAGACGGTCGCGTACACCCGCTCGGCGGCCTGCTCGGGCGTGAGGGTGGTCGCGGCGGCGATCAGTCCGGCGGCGTTGATGGCAAAGTCGGGCATATACACGATTCCGGCCTCCCGCACGGCGGCCTCGCCCTGCCGGGAGAGGGGATGGTGTTCGCCGCCCGCGATCAGGCGGCACTGCAAGCGGGGCACGTCCGCGCTGCGGATGGAGTGCCCGTAGCCGCACGGCGAGAAGATGTCGCAGGGCACGTCGAACAGCTCGTGGGCGGACACCACCGTCACCCCGTCGAGGTCCTCGGCGAGCGCCTGTGCCCGCTCGGGGCGGGTGTCGGCCAGGGTCAGGCGGGCGCCCTCGCGGTGCAGGTGCGCGGCGAGCGTGCGGCCTACCGCCCCCACCCCCAGGATCGCCACCCGCACCCCGCGCATGCTCTCGGACCCCAGGGCGTGCCGGGCGGCGGCCTTCATGCCCCGGTAGACGCCGTAGCCCGTCACGCTGCTGGTGTCGGTGTTCACGCCCAGGGTGGCGGGCGTCTCCTGCGCGACAAAGGCGATGTCGGTGGGCGTCACGCCGATGTCCTCGGTCAGCACCACCCGCGACTCCAGCGGCCGCACCTGCCGCCCCAGCGCCCGGAAGAGGGCCTCGCGGGCGTGCGGGTCGTCCACGCCCTGCTCGGGCAGCATCAGCACGCACGCGCCGCCGCCGTAGTTCAGGCCCGCCAGCGCCGCCTTGAGGGTCAGGCTCTCGGAGAGGGCCAGCGCCCCGCGCAGCGCCTCGGTCTCGTCGAGGGGCCGCAGCCGCACCCCGGCGATGGCCGGACCCAGCACCGTGGAATGAACCGCCAGCGCCGCTTTCAGCCCGCTGGGCGCATGGTGAAGCAGCGTCAGCGCCTCGTGGCCCCGAGCCTGCATCTCGTCAAATATCTGCATTCGGACTCCTCGCCGCGTCCCCCGCGGCAACCCCCGTAGGGTAGCAAGGCGCGGGGCGGGAAGACGGGCGGGAGGCGTCCCATTCGGGAGAGAGCACGCTGAGCAGGTGAAGCTTCTTCTCCCAGCTTGTGACGCTTGGTGTGGCATAAAGCATTCGACGAAAAAAACTGCTCATCGAGTTGGTCTGGACGCCCCCTCACCTTCTGCTCCGCAAGGCCCTCTCTGCAAGCAGCTCTGCGAGTCCCACGAGGGGAGAGGGTCAGAACAGCACTCATTCTTCTCTAGAAGGCTCAGCGGCTCAGACGGGCTTTTCGCTCCTCCCCCCTTGCGGGGGAGGTTGGGAGGGGGGTGGCGGGCGCAGCTCGCCCTCTTTACCAGACGAGACAACCACCCTGCCCGCCCCCTCTGAAAGAAGCCTGTCAGGGGGCAGGCGTCACCCTGGGACCGTATGCAAGGCAGTGCCAAGCTGGTGCCCGGCCCCCGCGGCACCCGAAGGGGGACATGAATGGAACGGATTGCTCCGCTCGCCAAGATTCTGGCGGAAGCGAACGGCATCGACTGGCAGCATCTCGACGGCAGCGGCGAAGGCGGCATGATCGTTGAGCAGGACATCCTGAACTACCTCACCCGCATCATGAGCGGGGAGGAGGAACCGCCCGCCACGCCCGTCGACGCCCCCCCGCCCGAGTGGACGGGCACCGAACTGCCCCCCGGCGGCGGCCTGCTCGCCCCCGGCATGCCCAGCATGGACATGCTCAGCAGCGCGGGCGTGGATTCGGACCTCGCCGCGCTCGTGGGCCAGCCCGCCCCGGTGCCTCCCATGCCCGCCCCTGAGGCAACCCTGCCCGAGGTGAGCTTGGAAGACGAGGCGATGGAGTTCGAGCTGGAAGACGAGCCGGAGATCGTGGCCCCCACGCCCGAGCCGGTGCCCTTCGCGGCGACGAGCGAGTCGGTGGACGTGCCGCCCGTCACCCCGGCCATCCCTATGCCGAGCCCCAGCGAGCCGCTGCCGACCCCGGCCAGCGAACCCGTCACCCCGGAACCTGCCGTCCCCGCTGCGGCGGCTGCCGCGACCGGCGGCGTGATGGGCGGTCTGGGCGGCCTGCTCTCGCGCCTGTACCAGAAGCCCGGCCAGGACGCGGCTCCCGCTGCCCCCGCGCAGCCCGAGCCCCAGCCGACGGCCCCCGCCTTCACGCCCGCGCCCGCCTCTCCCTTCTCGGCCCCCGTGGCCGAGGCCGCCCCAGCCGAGCCGACCCCGGTGGCCCCCACCTTCACCCCGGCGCCCCAGCCCGAGCTCACCGCCGAGCCCGAGGTCATCCCCGTGCCCGAGGTCGCCGCTCCGGAGGTGGTCGAGGAGGTGGCCGCCGCGCCGCTGCCCGAGTTTGCCCCGGCGCCCGTGCAGCCTGAGCCGACCGAGATCGAGCCTGTCGCGCAGCCCGCGCCCGCCGAGGTCCAGCCCGAGCTTCAGCCCGCGCCCGCCCCCAGCCCCGCCGCGCCCGTCCGCGAGGCCGTGTGGTTCGGTCCCTACCTGCGCCGGGACGGCAACGTGGCCCCCACCCTGGAGCTGTGCCGTCAGCTCGCCGGGGCGCTGGGGCAGGACGTGCCGCTCGCGCTGCTGGTCGCCCGCGCCGCGCAGCGCCACGCCGAGACGCTGGAGCTGGGCACCGTCGCGGTCTACCGGGTGGGTGGCGAACAGGCCCGTCCCGTGCAGGCGGGCAGCCTGCGCGAAGCCCTCGCCGCCCTTGACGGCAACTTCGCCGGAACGCCCGACCTCCTCGTGACCGACGCCGGGGCGCTCGACCTCGACGAGCTGCACCTGCCGCACGCCCTGACCCTCAGCGTGGGCCGCGTGCAGGGGGGCCGCGCCGCCCTGACCCTCAACGGCCCGGTGGACCCCGCCCAGGGCGCCCGCTTCCTGGCGAGCGTGGCGGCGACCCTCGAAGAGCCGATCATCCTGGTGATCTGACCCCCCGCCCGCGTTCCGAAGAAGGCTCCAGCTCCGGCTGGGGCCTTTGTCGTGGGGTTCCCTGGGGTCCTGGCCCCGCCGGGGTACACTGGGGCACGGTGCCACGCGCCGTGCTTTTTTTTGGCCTGGAGCCGGGAGGGAGCAAGTCTGAGCGCGTGGCTGGAGGCTGCAATGCCGGGAATCGCCATCATCGGGGCGCAGTGGGGAGACGAGGGCAAGGGCAAGATCACCGATTTTCTGGCGCCGGAGGCCCGCTACGTGGTGCGCTATCAGGGCGGGGCCAACGCCGGGCACACCGTCACGGCCAGGGGCCAGACTTTCAAGCTCAACCTGCTGCCCAGCGGGGTGCTGCATGAGGGCGTGATCAGCGTGCTGGGCGACGGGATGGTCATCGACCCCGAGAAGTTCCTCGCCGAGCGCCAGAGTCTGCTCGCGGGCGGCCTCTCGCCCGAGCTGCGGATCAGCGACCGCGCCCACCTCGTGCTGCCGCACCACAAGTACGTGGACGGCCGCAAGGATTTCGTGGGGACCACCGGGCGCGGCATTGGCCCCGCCTACGCCGACCGGGCGCGGCGGGTGGGATTGCGCTTCGGGGACCTCGCCGACGAGGGCACGCTCCGCGAGCGCGTCGCCCGGCTGCTGGAGGCCAAACCCAACTCCACCCGTGACGCGGGCTGGGCCACCGTGGAGGACGCGCTGGGCTACCTGCTCCCCATCCGGGACGCCCTGCTCCCCTTTGTCCACGACACCGGCTCGGACCTGCGCCGGGCGATCCGGGAGGGCGAGAACGTGCTGTTCGAGGGCGCCCAGGCCACCCTGCTCGACCTGAACTACGGGACCTACCCCTTCGTCACCAGCAGCCACCCCACCGTGGGCGGCATCCTGGTGGGGGCGGGGGTCAACCACCGGGCCATCGGGCAGGTGTACGGGGTTGCCAAGGCCTTCAACACCCGCGTGGGCCACGGCCCCTTTCCCACCGAGGTCTTCGGGGAGATGGAGCGGCGCCTGCGCGGCGACGGCTCGCAGCCCTGGGACGAGTTCGGCACCACAACGGGCCGCGCCCGCCGGGTGGGCTGGCTGGACCTCGAACTGCTGAAATATGCCGCCGAGGTGAACGGCCTCGACGGGCTGGTCATCAACAAGATGGACATCCTCGCGGGGCTGGAGACGGTCAAGGTCTGCGTCGCCCACGGCACGGAAGGCCAGCCCGTCTACCGCGAACTCCCCGGTTGGACCACCACCGAGGGGGCCACGAGCCGCGACACGCTGCCGAAAGAAGCCCAGGCCTACCTCGACCTGATCGAGGAGACGGTGGGCGTGCCCGTCGTGATCTTCTCGTGCGGCCCCGCCCGCGAGCAGACCTACGGGGCCGTGAGCTGGGGCTGACCGCAGGCCGCATCCCCCACAGTCCCTCCCCGCCCGCCGGACCTAGACTCGGCGCATTCACCCGCGGCGCCCGCGCGGCGCGGAAGAAGGAGCGATCCCACCTTGACCATTCCACCCACCATCAGCGCCGCCGACGAGCGGCTGGAAGTGCCGGGCCTGCGCGACCTGACCCACGGCTGGCTCGCGGCCATTGGGGAAGACCCGGAGCGCGAGGGCCTGCAAAAAACCCCGCAGCGGGTCGCCAAAGCCTGGGCCTTCCTGACCGCCGGGTATGGCCGCACCCTCGCGGACGCCGCCGGGGACGCCGTGTTCGCCGCCGAGGGCAGCGAGATGGTGATCGTCAAGGACATCGAGTTCTATTCGATGTGCGAGCACCACATGCTGCCCTTTTACGGCCGGGCGCACGTCGCCTATATCCCCGACGGGCAGATTCTGGGCCTGAGCAAGTTCGCCCGCATCGTGGACCTGTACGCCCGGCGCCTTCAGGTGCAAGAGCGCCTGACCACCCAGATTGCCGACGCCCTGGGGGAACTGCTCGCCCCGCGTGGGGTGGCCGTGTTGCTCGAAGGCGTTCACCTGTGCATGGCGATGCGCGGGGTGCAGAAGCAGAACTCGTCGACGACCACCAGCGCCATGCGCGGGCTGTTCAAGGACGACGCCCGCACCCGCGCCGAGTTCATGAGCGCGGTGCAGACCTCGCTGCGTGGGCGCTGATACGGACTGCGGTTGAACCGTTGTTGGGGCTGGTCAACCCGGCCCAAGGGAGAAGGAACACCACGGTTGCCGGGAAAGGAGTTCCCCCGTCGGCGCTCTCCCGCTCCGGTCACGGAGTGGACGGCAACCGGATGACCCCCCCCAGAGGGGGGCAGTCCAAAAAGACGAAAAAGTCACGTTCTGGCGCGGAAAAACTGGCATTTCAGCGGAGGCTGCGGCAGAATGGGGCACATGGGGCGGCGGGAGAACAGCTTCCGGCGCCCGCCTTCTTCCTGACGGTCCGGTGGCCCCCCTTGTCATGACTTCCCTGCTGCTCAACTTCTGCCTGCTGATCGCCTGCGCATACGTCCTGAGTCTGACCTACCGCGAGTGGCCGGTGCGCCGCCGACGCGCCGAACACGCGCTGCGGCTGGTGCTGGCGGCGGGCGCGACGTGGCTGCTGGCCCGCAACGGGGCGCCGGTGGGGCCGATGGTGCTGGACCTGGGGCTGGTGCCGGTCGCGCTGGTGACCCTGCGCTACGGCCTGCCCGCCGGGGCGCTGGTCGCCGCTCCCGCGCTGGCGTGGTTGCTGGCCCAGGGGGCGTTTCCGGCGGTCGTGACCGTGAGCGCCCTGAGCGTGGTGGGGTTGAGCGGCCTGGTGCGGCGCTTCCGGCCGCTGCCCATCCCCGCGTGGCGACCACGCGACCTGCTGCTGGCGCCGGTGCCCTTTTTGGGGCTGAGCTGGAGCCTGCTGCTGCACCCGCAGGGACAGGCGATGTTCGGGCCGCTGTACCTGCTGGGCGTGTCGCTCAGCGCCCTGGGCCTGCTCGTCGCGCTGGGCATCTTGCAGTCGCGGCTGCGGCTGCTGCACCTCGCGCACACCCTGCGCACCCAGGCCCACACCGACCCCCTGACCGGGCTGCCCAACCGCCGCCAGTTCGACCGCGACCTCGCCGCGCTGGGCACCGGGGGCCACCTCGCGCTGCTGGACCTCGACCATTTCAAGGCGGTGAACGACCGCTACGGCCACAGCGGCGGCGACCGGGCGCTGCGGCAGGTGGCCGGGCTGCTGCGCGAGTTCGAGGTCGACGGGGTGCGGGCCTACCGGGTGGGGGGCGAGGAATTCGCCCTGCTGGCCGGGGCACCTGACCGGGGATACCTGACCGCGCGGGTCGAAGACCTGCGGGCACACCTGGGCCAGGGAGAAGCGCCCTGGGGTGTCCTGACCCTGTCGGCGGGGCTGGCGACCCGCCTGCTCGCTGAACCCGAGGGCACCCTGCTGCGCCGCGCCGACGAGGCCCTTTACCTCGCCAAGACCAACGGCCGCAACCAGCTTGTGGTCTGGACGCCGCGCCCGCCGCAAGCGCCCCCGGCCGGTCCGGCCCGGCCCGCCGCGCCCCCGGCCCAGCCCCGGCACTCGGTGTGGCAGGGCCTGCGGACCACCGTGGCGCTGCTGGCCGGGCGGCGGACCCTGGGGGACGCCGACTGGGCGGAGGTGCTGACCCTGGCGGTGAACGCGGTGGACGGGGCCGGGTGCGGCACCCTGGACATCCGCGAGGGCCGGGAGTTCCGGGTGGTCGCCGCGCACGGCTACGGCTCCGGGCTGGTCGGCCTGACCCTGAGCGAGGACTCACAGCAGCGCTGGTACGGCGCGTCCCTCGCCGCGTGGCGGGCCGGGGAACCCCGCGTGGTGGGGGGCGAGGCCCTCATCCGGGCCTACGCCGAGTCGGACGCCGAACTCGCCTCGCCGGCAGCCCGGCTGCTCAGCGACGTGGGCCGCCGCCAGGAGGTGCGGGCCAACCTCTGCTTTCCGGTCGTGCTGGAGGGCGAGGTCGTCGCGCACCTCAACCTCGACGCGCTGGCGCCAAACGAGACGTTCGGGCCACGGGCGGTCGAGGACGCGGGGCTCTTCACCCAGCAGATCGCCGCCCTGCTGCACCTTCAGGAGCGCTGGAACGAGCTGACCCGGCTGGTCGAGCTGCACACGTCCCTGAGCGCCGCTCCCGAGGGCGCGCCCCTGGAAGACCACCTGACCTGCGCGGCGCAGGACCTGCTGCGGGCCAGGTACGCCCTGCTGCTGCGCCACGACGCCCCCACCGACACCCTGCGCTCGACCGGTCCTGAACGCCACGTCCCGCCGCTGGGGCCAGTCGTGCTGCGGCGGGGCGAGGGGCTGGCCTGGGCCGCGCTCGCGGCACGCCGGGTGCTGCGGGTGTCCGACGTGCGGCAAGACGCCCGCATCTACCGCCGCGAGCGGCTGGGGGGGAGCGCGATGATGGCGGTCCCGCTGCTGAGCAGCCACGACGAGCCGCTGGGTGCCCTGATCCTGACCCGCGAACCCGAGCGGCCCTTCGGGGAGGCGGATGAACACCTCGCCCTGCTGCTGGGCAGCCTCGCCGCCCGGCTGCTGGAGCGCGACGCGCACTTCGGGGACCTGCGGGCCACCCTGGACGCGGCGCTCGAAACCCTGGGGGTGGCGGTCGAGCTGCGCGACTTCGAAACCCAGGGCCACACCGAGCGGGTCACCCACCTCGCCCTGACCTTCGGGGAGGGGCTGGGGCTGCCCCCGGAGCGGCTGCTGGGCTTGCGGCAGGGGGCGGCGCTGCACGACATCGGCAAGCTGGGGGTGCCCGACGCGGTGCTGCTCAAGCCGGGTCGCCTGACCCCCGAAGAACGCCTGCTGATCGAAACGCACGCCCCACGCGGCGCCGAACTCGCTGCCCGCATCCCCTTCCTGCATCCCGAGGCGCGCGGGGTCATTCGCTCGCATCATGAGCGCTGGGACGGCACCGGCTACCCCGACGGCCTGCGCGGCGAGGGCGTGCCGCTGCTCGCCCGCATTTTCGCCCTGTGCGACGTGTACGACGCCCTGACGAGCGACCGCCCCTACCGCGCGGCCCTGCCCCCCGAAGAGGCCCTCGCCATCCTGGAAGCCGGGCGCGGCACCCAGTTCGATCCTGCGCTCGTAGGCCGCTTCGTGGCCTTGCAGCGGACGGGGAGGTTCGGGCCACCCTGGACGGCGCCCCTGCACACCTCCCGCCACGAGGCGCCCCCACCCCCTCGCCTCCCGGAGCAGCCTGCGGCCGGGGAGGATTAAGCCAGAAATGAACGCGGCGGCCTCCAGCAAAGGAGCCGCCGCATTCGTTGCAGAGGGTCAGTTCCGGCGCTCGGCCCCCGGCTCCCCGGTCAGCCGCAGCGCGGCGGCGTACAGCATCCGCGCTCCGGTCACTAGGCTCTCCTCGTCGATGGTGAAGCGGGGGTGGTGGTGCGGCCAGCGGCTGTCGGCCTCGTCGCTGCCCGAGCCGACGTTGAAGTACGCGCCGGGCGCCTTTTCCAGGTAGGCGCTGAAATCCTCGCCGCCCATCGTGGGCTGCGCGTCCTGGTAGTGCTCTTCCCCCACCGTCTCCAGCGCGATCTCCTTGAGCTGCGCGGCCACCCATTCCGTGTTGATGAGTGGCCGGTAGCCGAACTCGTAGCGGAAGTCGTAGCCCGCCCCGTGCGCTTCCGTCACGCCCTTGACCACCCGCTCGATCAGCTCCGGCGCCCGCTGCCGCAGCTCGGGGTCGAAGGTCCGCACCGTGCCCATCAAGGCTGCCGTGTCGGGAATGACGTTGTGGGTGGTGCCGCTCTGGAAATAGGTGATGGACACGACGAGCGCGTCGAGCGCGGCCACGTGGCGGCTCACGACATGCTGGAGGTTGGTCACGACCTGCGCCCCCACCGCGATGGGGTCGACCGTCTGCTCGGGGTGCGCCCCGTGCCCGCCCTTGCCCTTCACGGTGATGTGGACGGTGTCGGGCGCGGCCATGAACGCCCCCGGCTTGACCACGACCAGCCCCGCCGGAAGCTGGGAGTTGAGGTGCAGGCCCGTCACCACGTCCACGCCGTCCATCAGGCCCGTCTCCATCACGAGTTCCTCGGCGCCGCCCGGCCCGATCTCCTCGGCGTGCTGGAAGATCATGCGGACCTCGCCGGGCACCTCGCCGGGGTTCTCGGAGAGCAGCCGCGCCACGCCCAGCAGGATCGCCGTGTGGCCGTCGTGCCCGCAGGCGTGCATCGCGCCGGGACGCTGCGAGCGGAACTCAAAGGTGTTCTCCTCCTCAATGGGCAGCGCGTCGATATCGGCCCGCAGCAAGAGGGTGCGCCCCGGCTTCCCGCCCCTCAATATCGCCAGCACGCTCGTCGCGGTGGGGCGGGACACAGTCAGGCCGGGCATCTGGCGCAACTCGGCCTCGATGTAGTTGGCGGTGTCGTGCTCGTGAAAGCCGACTTCGGGATTCATGTGCAGGTGCCGCCGCCACGCGACGAGTTGATCCCGCAGGCTCATCACCGGGTCCTGGATTGTGGTCATGCCCCAGTCTAGGGCGCCGGGGGGAGGGTGAAGGCAGGTCAGCCGAACCTCAGCAACTTTTGCGGCCCCCATGCCGTAATGGAAGGCATGAAAGCACGCCGCTCCTCCGGCAAACTCGGCAAGCTGATGGTCTACGCGCCCCTGATTCTGCAGGTCGTCTCGGCCCTGCGCCGCCAGCAGATGGCGAAAAGGGGCAAGTACACCAAGCTCCGCAAGCGCGACCGCGCCCTGGATTTCATGCTCGGACAGGCCGAGCGCAGGCTCGGCGGCAAGAAGACCAAGCGGCGCGGCTGGTTCTGAGCCGCAATAAGAAGCACCCCCAGTCCACTCGGGCGGGGGTGCTTTCCTGTTGAGGGTCAGGCGGCCATCTGACGGCACAGCGCCTCGCAGCGGCGGCAGGCTTCGGCGCACACCCGGCAGTGCTCGTGGTGCCCGGCGTGGCGCTCGCATTCCCCGGCGCAGCGGGCGCAGGCTTCGGCGCATGTCCGGCAGGCGTCGGGGTGCAGGTCGCTCGCCCGCATCAGCAGCCGGGCCGTAAGGGCGCAGGCGTCGGCGCAGTCGCGGTCGCGGCGGATGCACTCGGCCAGCATCGTCACGTCCGGCTCGGCCAGGCACGCCTCGGCGCACATCTCGCAGGCCCGTAGGCAGGCGAGGCAGGCGTCGAGGCACTCCTGCATCTGGTGCACGTTCAGGGACTGGGTCATGGTGGGCCTCCTGCCCCCACCGTACCCGCCCCCCTGAGCAGGACGTGGGAGAAGCCTTCAGACCGGGCGCAGGGCCTCGGCCAGCCGGGTCAGCACCTCCTCGCCGCGCTCGTAGCCAGGGCGCACGAAGACCATCGCCATGGTGGCCCAGTCCTGCACCGCCGCGATCTCCTGCCCGCCGCCTTCCAGCTTGAGGTGGGGATACGCCCCGTACTCGACGAAGCAGCCGAACTCGGCCGCCACGTCCTCCAGCGCCCGCGTGTTCGCCTCGTCCCAGCGGATCAGGTAGGGGAGCAGGAAGGCGGGTTTGCCACAGCTTCCGCCCAGGCCGACGAGCGGCATCCCGGCCACCTGCGGCACCTCGTCGCGCAGCCGGGCGCGGTCCAGAAAGGCGGCCCGGTCGCGCACCTGCGCCGGGGAGGTTTTGAGACTGGCCACGTAAGGCCCCACGTTCAGCTTCGCCATGGACCGAGGCTAGCCGAACGTGGGGCGGGGGAGAGGGTCAGGCCGTGATGGGCTGCAGGTCCGGCGTCCCCTGCGGCGGCGGAGGAGCCAGCGGGGGCCGGAAGCCCCGCAGCCGCAGCGCGTTGGTCAAGACGAAGACGCTGCTCAGGCCCATCGCGGCAGCGGCCAGCACGGGCGAGAGGGTGATGCCCCAGCGTGAGAGGACGCCCGCCGCCACCGGAATCAACAGCACGTTGTACGCGAAGGCCCAGAAGAGGTTCACCCGGATATTCCGCAGCGTGGCCCGCGAGAGTGCGACCGCGTTGGGCACCCCGCGCAGGTCGCCCGACATCAGGATCACGTCGGCGGTCTCCACGGCCACGTCCGTCCCGGTGCCGATGGCGACGCCCACGTCTGCCCGCGCGAGGGCGGGGGCATCGTTGATGCCGTCCCCGACGAAGGCGACGGTGCGCCCTTCCGCTTGCAGTTCCGCGACCGCGTCCGCCTTGCCCTCGGGCAGCACCTCGGCCAGCACGCGGGTCACGCCGACCTCGCGGGCGACGGCCTCGGCGGTGGCGCGGGTGTCGCCGGTGACCATGGCGACCTCGGCTCCCTGCGCCTGCATCGTGCGGATGGCCTCGGCGCTGCCCTCGCGCACCGGGTCGGCCACGCCGATTAGCCCGGCGAGCACGCCGTCCACTGCCACGAAGACGGGGGTGCGGCCCCGTTCTGCCAGCGTTTGCGCCTGCGCTCCCAACTCGCCCAAATCCAGCCCCAGCCGCGCCATGTACCGCGCCGCGCCGACCTCCACCCGGCGGCTCTCCACCGTGGCCCGCAGGCCGTAGCCGGGGACCGCCTCGAAGTCCGTCGCGGTCGGAATGTTTAGCCCGCGTTCCTTCGCCGCCCGCTCAATCGCCCGCGCCAGCGGATGCTCGGAGGAGCTTTCGGCCGCCGCCGCCAGCCGCAGCAACTCGTCCTCGCGGATCGCGGACCGCTGACCGCTGACCGCTTCCGTGACCTCCGGCGCTCCCCGCGTCACTGTTCCCGTCTTGTCCAGGGCGACCACCCCGGCGCGGCCCAGACCCTCCAGCGCGGCCCCGGTGCGGAACAGCACGCCCATCTGCGCGGCCTTGCCGCTGCCCACCATGATGCTCACCGGGGTGGCGAGGCCCATCGCGCAGGGGCAGGCGATGATCAGCACGGCGACCGTATGCACCAGCGCGTTCGCCAGCGCTCCTTCCCCCCCGATCAGCATCCAGGTCAGGAAGGTCAGGGCGGCGATCACCAGCACGACTGGGACGAAGATGGCGACGACCCGGTCCGCCAGGCCCTGGATGGGCGGGCGGCTCGCCTGCGCCCCCTCCACCAGCCGGATGATGCGCGACAGGGCGGTGTCGGCCCCCACCCCGGTCGCCCGGAAGGTCAAGGCCCCGTTGCCGTTCACCGTGCCGCCCGTGACCTTCGCGCCGGGCATCTTCTCGACGGGTACGGGTTCGCCGGTCAGCATGGACTCGTCCACGTAGGAGCGGCCCTCGACGACCTCGCCGTCCACCGGCAGCCGTTCGCCCGAGCGCACCAGCACGAGGTCGCCCATCCGCACGTCGTCCGCCGCGACCTCCAGCACCTCGCCGCCGCGCTGCACCCGCGCCGTGTTCGGCTGCAGGGCCAGCAGGGTCCGCATCGCCTCGCTGCTTCTGCCCTTGGCGATCGCCTCAAACAGCTTGCCCAGCAGGATCAGGGTGATCACCACCGCCGACGCCTCGAAATAGACGTGGGCGCTGCCGGGCGGGAAGAGGCCGGGGGCGACGGTCGCCAGCACCGAGTAGGCGAAGGCGGCGGTCGTGCCCAGCATGACCAGGGTGTTCATATCGGGCGAGCGGTGCCGCAGCGCGGCCCAGCCCGTGCGGTAGAAGCGCAGGCCGGGGCCGAACTGCACGGGGGCGGCGAGCAGCAGCATGATCCAGTTCAGCGTCCGCTCGCCCACCGCTCCCAGCAGCCAGTGGTGCAGCGGGTCGTACAGCATGGGCACCATCGCGATCAGAAAGAGCGGAATGCTGAAGGCTGCCGCGAAGGTCACGTCCCGCCGCAGCGCCGCGATCTCGGCGGCCTTGCGCTTGCGGTCGGCGTCCAGCCGCGACTGGGCCTGGCTCGCCTCGTCGGGCACGTCGTACCCCGCCCCGCGCACCGCGTCCCGCAGGGCGGCGGGCGTGGTCGCGGCGGGCAGGTAGGTCACGGTGGCCCGCTCGGTGGCGAGGTTGACCGAGGCGTTCAGCACGCCCTCCGCCCTGCCCAGCGCCCGCTCGACCCGGCCCACGCAGGCCGCGCAGGTCATCCCCTCCACCGGGAAGGAGAGTTCGGCGGTGCGGGCCTCGTAGCCCACGTCCTGCACTTTCTGAACCAGCGCCGCCGCGTCCGTCCGTGCGGGGTCGAAGGTCACGGTGGCCCGCTCGGTGGCAAGGTTCACGACCGCGTTCTCCACGCCGTCCACCCTTTTCAATCCGCGTTCGACTCGTCCCACGCAGGCGGCGCAGGTCATCCCGCCGATGTCGAGGTCGAGGGTCTTGGTGTTCATGGGGTCAGTCTATCCCCCTGGGGAGGGTTGGGCAAGTCATGACTTTGAGCATCGGCTGTTGGCTCTCCCCCAATGCGCTTCGCTGACTACGGACAATAGCGAATCCTTGACACCCTCCCCCCCTGGGTCTATCCTGACCGCATGACCACTGAACTGACCATCTCGGGAATGAGCTGCGGGCACTGCGTGAAGGCCGTCGAGGGGGCACTGAAGGGCGTTCCCGGCGTGCAGGACGTGCAGGTGGACCTGCCCACGGGCAAGGCCACCGTGCAGGGCGAGGCCGAGCAGGGTGCCCTGATCGCGGCCGTGACCGAGGAAGGCTACGGCGCCACGGTCGCCGGGCAGTGAAGCAGGTGCTGCTGGGGCTGGCGCTCGCGGGAACCGGGAGTGCGGGCGCTCAGACGCATGGGCACGCGGGGCACGGCGGGGCCATGACGATGGAGGCGATGAACGCGCAGATGCTGGCCGAACTGCGTCCCCTGAAGGGCCGGGCCTTTGACGTGCGCTTCTCGCAGCTCATGATGGACCACCACCAGATGGCCGTGGACATGGCGCGGGCCGCCCTGCGCTCGGGCCGGGACGCCCGCGTGCGGGGGGCCGCCCGTGAGGTGATGGCCGCGCAGGCAAAGGAACTGGCGCAGATGGGCGCCTGGGTCAAAGCCTGGACGGGCAAGGCTTACCGCTCCGCTTCTGCGGCCATGAACGTGCCCTCCTCCGGCACCGACCGCTGGTTCCTGACCGAGATGATTCCCCACCACCAGGGCGCGGTGGACATGGCGCGGCTGGTCCCGGCCCGCACCCAGAACGCCGCCGTGCGGAAGCTGGCCGGGGAGATCATCCGCAGCCAGTCCGCCGAGATCAACAGGTACCGCGCGTGGCTGAGGGTCGTGAAATGACCCAGGCCGACCCCACCGCTCACTGTCACCCCGAGAACAAGCTCTGTATGCCCGAAGATGCCCGCCGCCGCGCGGCCCGGCGCCTGAGCATCGCGCGGGGGCATCTGGACTCCATCGTGCGCATGCTCGACGAGCCGGACGTGTACTGCGTGGACGTGCTGCGCCAGATCAAGGCGGTGCAGGGCGCCCTCTCCGGCGCGGGCGAGGTGGTGCTGCGCGGGCACCTCGAAGCGCACGTCGCCACCGCCCACGAGCGCGGCGACACGCTGGAGATGGTGGAGGAGTTGATGGAGGCGCTGAAGTACCGGTAGGGGCCAGCTTCCAGCCTCCAGCGGTCAGTCCCCAGCGGCTGGCCGTTTCTGCTGTCGCAACCGGCCCGGCAGCGCGTGAAGGTCGCGCAGATTGGCGGCGGGCAGGAAGGCGTCGAGGTGCGGAAGGGCCGCCGCCACCCCCCGCTGCACCGGCTGGTAGCCGGGGAGAGAGGCCAGCGGCGAGAGCCACACCAGCATCCCCGCGCGGGCGCGAAGGTCACGCAGGGCACGGGTCAGCGTGTCCGGCTCGCCCGTGTCCAGCCCGTCGCTGAGAATCAGCACCACCGTGTCGCGGGTGACCCGCCCCCGTTCCTCCCGCGCCAGCCGCAGCAGATTGTCCCCGATGCGGGTGCCGCCGCCCCACGCCCCGCCGAGGTCGGGCAGGGTGAGCGTCACTCCCGGCACCGCCCGGCGCAGGTGGGGGGTCAGGCGGGTGAGGTCGGTGGAAAAGGCGTAGACCTCCACCCGCCGGGAGCGCAGGTGCAGCGCGTGGGCAAAGCGCAGCAGCCGCGCCGCGTGAGCTCCCATGCTGCGGCTGCCGTCGAGCACCAGCAGGAAGCGGGGGGCACGGCGGGGCCGCCCCAGCCAGCGCAACCGGGCCGGGTCGCCCGCCGTCCGCGCCGCCGCCCGCAGGGTGCGCCGGGCATCGAGCCGGGGGCCACGGGGCCGGGACACCAGCCGTCGCCCGCGTCCCAATTCCACCGCCCGCACCAGCGCCCCCGCCGCCCGCAGCATCCCCGCGAGATCATCCTCCGGGGTGGTCACGCCGTCCCCCGCGCCCGCGTTCGGACTGCGGCGGGCGTGCAGCAGCGGGGCGGGAGTGTCCGGCTCGCCCTTTGCCTCGCGTTCCGGGTCGGGACGGGTGGGGGTGGGCGCGGCGGCGTCGTCTTCGGCGGTGGCAGCTCGGCCCGCCTCAGTGGGTTTGGGCGGCCCCTCATCTCCCGTCTGACCTGCCGGAGCTGGGGGTGGAGGCGGCAGCGGGGCCTCGGTCTGCGCAAGCAGGGGCGGGAGGTGCGGCGGTTCGGGGGCCTCGCCCCTCCGGAAGAAGGTGTCGAAGACCGCGTCGAACACGCGCCCCTCCTCCCGGCTGGCGGTCAGCACGGCCCGCAGGGCGTCCCGCACCTCGCGGCGACGCCCCAGATGGACGACCTCCAACGCTGCGAGGGCCGCCGCAGTCTCGCCCGGTCCCAGCCGGAACCCGTGGGCCGAACGCAGGTGGCCGCACAGGGCCGCCACGCGCGAGGGGAGATCGGCAGTCACGGCCGGGCGATCTTCTCCAGCACCGGGCGGGCCAGCAGTTGGTCCTCGCGCAGTTTCAGCACCGCGCCCAGGGTCAGCTCCAGCGCCTCCGCGTCGAGGTGGTCACGGTGCAGAGCCACGAGCGCCGCCGCCCAGTCCAGCGTCTCGGCCACGCCGGGGGGCTTGCCCAGCGGCAGCTCGCGCAGGGCGTGGACGGCCCTCGTCACCTGTCCCGCCAGCGCCCCGTCGATGCCCGGCAGCCGCGCCCGCACGATCTCCAGCTCCTCGGCACGGCTGGGGTAGTCCACCCACAGGTAGAGGCAGCGCCGCCGCAGCGCGTCGCTGAGTTCGCGGGCGCGGTTGCTGGTCAGCAGGACGTGGGGGCGGGCGGTCGCCGTCAGGGTGCCCAGTTCCGGCACCGTGACCTGCCACTCGGCGAGCAGTTCGAGTAGGAAGGCTTCAAAGGCGTCGTCCGCCCGGTCCACCTCGTCGATCAGGAGGACCGGGGGCGCGGACTGCCGAATCGCTTCGAGCAGGGGCCGCTGCATCAGGAACTCGGGGCCGTACAGGTCGGCGTCGCGGACGGGTCGCCCCCCTGCCTCCGCCGCCCGCAGGTGCAGCAGTTGGCGGGCGTAGTTCCACTCGTAGAGGGCCGATTGCGCGTCCAGCCCCTCGTAGCACTGAAGGCGAATTAGGCGGGTGCCCAGCGCCGCCGCGAGGGTCTTGGCGGCCTCCGTCTTGCCGACGCCCGCTGGCCCTTCCAGCAGGAGCGGTTTGCCCAGCGCCACGACCAGCCGCAGGGCCGTCGCCAGGGCGCCCCCCGCCACGTAGCCCCGCTCGCGGAAGGCGGCGCGGAGGTCGGGGGGTTCGGGGGGCGCGGTCACGCCAGGGTTCCGGCGTTAGCGCCGACCTGGGCGCTCATGTTCTGGAAGGTCTTCTCGATCAACTTCTGCGCCTGCGCGTCCAGCACCCGCCCCCCCACGGTCGCCACCGGGCCGCGCATGGTCGCGTCGCCGGTCCAGTCCAGCGTGGTCGTCCCGTTCCCGTTGTCCACGATGTTCGCTCCCGCCGTCAGGTCCACCATGCTGCCCAGGCCGCCGCCTTGCACCTTCACGTTCACCCGGTTGGCGGCCTCATCAGGCAAGACCTCGATCTTGAACTTGAACTTGCCGCGCACCATGCCCACGCCGACCTGCACAGTCGCGTCCATATGGGTCTGGTCGTGGACCACGACTTCCTGCACGTCGGGCAGGCAGCGGGCCACCCGTTCGGGGTCCTGAACAAAAGCCCAGACCGCCGCCGGGGGCGCTTGCACGTGTTCCTGGCCGCTGTAGCTCAGTTTCATGGGGTCACCTCGGGGGACATCACCTCGGGAAGGGGGCGGGTTGTGGGTCCCCCCATTGTGCCCCAGGGTGGGGAGCGTGAGTGCAGGTCAGAGGTTTTCTCCTACACTCCCCCCATGCCCCCCACTTCCCCCCGTCCTGTTTGGGGCATCCTCCTCGCCGCTGGACGGGGCCGCCGGATGGGTCGGCCCAAGCCGCTGGTGCTGCTGGGTGGGCGCCCCTTGATCGCGTACGCGGCCGCGTCGCTCGCGGCGGGAGGGTACGGCGGCCTGCTCGCGGCCGTGCCCCCCGGCGAGGTGGGGGAGGGGGTGCGGGCGGCACTCTCGGAGTGGCCCTTCATGGTGGTCGAGAATCCGCAGCCGGAACGGGGACTGCTCTCCTCCTTCCGGGTCGCGCTGGGGGCGCTCCCGGAGGGGGTGAGTGCGGCGGCCTTCGCGTTGGCGGATATGCCGCTGGTGACGGCAGACACGCACCGGGCACTCGTCTCGGCGTTCCGGGAGACGGGGGCGCCCCTCGTGCTGGCCCGCTATGGGGAGGAGGCCGTCCACGCCCCGCCCCACCTCCTCCGGGCCGACCTCTGGCCGGAGGTGCTCGCCCTGCCGGACGCCGACCACGGCCCCCGCTCGGTGCTGCGGGCACATGCGGCGGGGGCCGTGGATGTGGACGTTTCCGCTGGTCAACTCCTCGACGTGGACACGCCGGAGGCTCTGGCCCAGGCCGAGGCCCGGTTCAGTCCTCCCCCGCGTCCCCCACGCTGAGCAAACGGGCCAGCTCCGGGAACAGTTCACGCACCCGCCCCTGGGCTTTGTTACGGGCCACTTCCTCCCGCGCGATCAGGCGGGCACGCTCGTAGCGCAAGAGGTCGGGGTCGCCGTGCAGGATGCCCAGCACGACCTCGGCGTCCTGAAAGCGACCCAGGGCTTCGAGCGTGTCGGTCAGCACCGGGGGCACCTCGCCCAGCAGCGCGAGCGTGTAACGGTAGCGCTTAAGGCGTTTGCGCCAGTCGTGCCACTGCTCGGCGTCGTGGGTGGCGAGCGCGGCTTCCCCGGCGGCCAGCAGCCGCTTGCCGTCCCTGCGAATCAGGCGGCGGGCGCGGTCCTTCCAGCCCCGCCTCAGCTTGAAGGCGGGAGGAGGCTCCGGCCACTCAGTCGCCGCCAATCGCGCCGCGCGGCGCTCGGCCCAGGTGCGGTCGAAGTAGGCGAGGGTGTCGCCCGGCACGTCCAGTTCGGTCAGCGCCTGACGCAGATGGTCCCCGGCCACGTCGTGGTCGCGCAGCGGGGCGGCGGCGCGGCGCAGGTCGCGCCAGGCCCGCTCGGTCTTCCCCCCGGCGTCGGCGACCCGCAGCTCGGCCTGGGCGCGGCGGGTGAGCTTGCGGGCGCGGTGGACGGCCTCGGGGTCCCCGGCGGTCAGGGCGTCCCACAGCGGGCGCAGCCGTCCGGCGGCCTCGCTGCGGCGGCTCACCAGGTCCCCCAGGGAGTGGACAAACGCAGGTGTCGGTTCATGGGTGACCTCCGGTCCGGGCGGCGAGCCCCACGGGGAGCGCCTCCCCGAAGGTGGGATAGCGGCGGGCGGCGGCGGGGTCGCCCCGGCCTTCCAGCACGGTGACGGGGGGCGGGGCCGCCACGTCCTCCGGCCCCCGCACGGTCAGCAGCGCGACCCGGCCTGTCTCATAGGCCCCCAGGTCGAGGTAGACGTGCCGCGCCAGCCGGGTGGGCGCCCGCACCGGGGTGTGCCCGTGGACGCTGTAGGTGACTCCCGGCGGCAGCGGAAACGGCCCCTCGAAGGGCCGCAGCCACAGTGCCGCCGACTCGGGGCTGGGGTACTGGCGGTGCTGAACGGGCGGGCTGGCGTGGGCGACGAGCACGCTGGGTTCAGCGGGCACCGCGCGGTGCACCTCCCCATCCCCGGTCACATACACCACCCGCGTCAGGGTATCGAGGTACTCGGCCAGCCCGGTCGGAAAGGTCTCCAGCGTCAGCGCCCCCACCTCGCGGCGCACGCTCTCGCCGCCGTTGCCTATCCACCAGCGAAAGCCCTCCAGCGCCCGGCGATAGTCGGCGGGGTCCTGCGAGGTCAGGTAGGCGCGGTACCACTGCAAGCCCTCCTGCGCCATGCGCTCGTGGTTGCCCATCAGGAGGGTGGCCCGGCCCGCCCGCGCGAGGTCCAGCAGTGTCCCCGCGCAGGCCACGCTCTGCGGCCCCCGGTCGATGGCGTCGCCCAGGCTCAGGAAGTGGACTTGCGGCCCCCACTCGCGCCCGGCGTACTCCAGCGCCCCCTCCAGCAGGTCCAGCCGCCCGTGCAGGTCGGGCAGGATGACGACGGGCCGGGTCATCTCAGCCGTCTCCCGGCTCATCCGCGAAGTCGAGCAGCGTTTGCTTGGAGCGTTCGCGCAGCTCGCGGGCGCCGGTGGGGTCGGGGATAAAAGTGAGGTGCCCGGCCTCCCCGCCCACCCGGTACGCCGCGCCGTCGGCCACGCCGGGGAGCCACTCGGCGGGGAGGGCGTAGGTGCGGCCCCGGCTGTCTTCCACCTCGGCGAGGCCCGCGTCCTCGTCGAGCACGTCCACCACCAGCAGGTCGGCCCAGGCGTCAGGGGAGGAGGAGGGGGTCATGGGGCGAGTGTAGCGCCCCCTCCATCTTTTGACGGGTGCCCCTCTCACCCCCCGCCGGTACCCTGAACCCCATGAAGGTCCCCGCCTCGTCCACCGACCCTGGCCGCCGCCGTTTCCTGCGCGGACTGCTGGGCGGCACGCTGGCGCTGGGCACCCTGGGGGGCGTGGGCGTGGCCCAGGCCTACGACTTCGGCACCGTGCGCGAGGAAGGGGTGTTACCGGGGTTGCGCTCACCGCTGCGGGTGGCCTTTCTGACCGACCTGCACTACGGCCTCTACATCTTCGAGCGGCAGATTCGCGCCTGGGTGGACACGGCGAACGCGGCCCAGCCCGACCTCGTGCTGCTGGGCGGCGATTTTCTGGACGTGCGCTCGGACGTGGACCCCGCGCCCCTCCTGACCGAACTCGCGCGGCTGCGGGCGCCGCTGGGGGTCTACGCGGTATGGGGCAACCACGACTACGGCTCCTTCGGGGCCTACGACCGGGGCGTGCTGGGCCAGGGCATCCCAGGCTGGGCCGAGCGCCGCGAGCAGGTGGCGGCGGCCTTTGCGGCGGCAGGCATCACTGTGCTGCGCAACGCGGGCCGCTCGGTGCGGGACGACCTGTGGGTGGGCGGCGTGGACGACCTGTGGCGCGGCGAGCCGGACGTGAGGGCGGCGCTCGCCGGAGCAGGGGAGGGGCAGGCCAGCGTGCTCCTGAGCCACAACCCCGACCTGCTGCCCGATCTGCCCCAGCGCGTCGGGCTGGTCCTGTCGGGCCACACCCACGGCGGGCAGATTCGGCTGCCGGTCGTGGGCGCTCCGGTCGTGCCCAGCAAGTACGGCCAGCGCTACGCGATGGGCTGGGTGCAGGGTGCCCACGGCACGCCGGGCTACGTGAGCCGGGGGTTGGGGGTCAGCGGGGTGCCGCTGCGCAACCTCTGCCCGCCGGAAGTGACGCTGCTCACGCTGCGGCCCGAATAGGGCCGACCCCCGGACGTGCCGGGGGCCAGGGCAGGGGGCGGGATGCTCAGGGCAACGGAAAGCTCCCCATCCAGCCGTGGACCTCCGCCTTCACGTCCTCGCCCTTGAGCGCCCGGTCGATCAGGTCCGCGATCTTGGGCATATCGGCCTCCGTCATGCCGCGCGTGGTCACCGCAGGCGTGCCGATGCGGATGCCGCCGCCGTGCAGAATTTTCTCGGTGTCGTAGGGCAGGGTGGACTTGGAGATGGTGATGTGGTTGGCGTCCAGCCGCTTGGTGGCCTTGGTGCCGTTTAGCCCCTGGGGCCGCAGGTCCAGCAGGAAGAGGTGGTTGTCGGTGCCGCCCGACACGACCCGGTAGCCCTTGTCCATGAAGGCCTGCGCCAGCGCCTGCGCGTTCTTGATCACCTGCGCGGCGTACTCACGGAACTCGGGCCGCAGCGCCTCGCCGAACGCGACCGCCTTGGCCGCGATCACGTGTTCCAGCGGGCCGCCCTGATATCCGGGGAAGACGGCCCGGTCGATCTTGGCGCCCAGCTCCAGGTCGTTCGAGAGGATGATCCCGCCACGCGGTCCCCGCAGCGTCTTGTGGGTGGTGGAGGCGACCACATGCGCGTGCGGCAGCGGATTGGGGTGCAGCCCCGCCGCCACCAGCCCGGCGATGTGCGCGATGTCCGCGAACAGGATCGCGCCGACCTCGTCGGCCACCGCACGGAAGGCCGCGAAGTCGATGGTGCGGCTGTAGGCGCTGGCCCCCGCGATGATCATCTTGGGCTGGTGCTCGTGGGCGAGGCGGCGCACTTCCTCCATGTCGATGCGTTCGGTCTCGGGGTTCACCTTGTAGCCGACGATCTGGTAGCGCAGCCCCGAGAAGTTCACCGGGTTGCCGTGCGTGAGGTGCCCCCCGTGCGAGAGGTCCATCCCCAGCACCACGTCGCCAGGCTGAATCAGTGCGTTGTACACCGCGAGGTTGGCGCTGCTGCCCGAGTGCGGCTGCACGTTGGCCCACGCCGCGCCGAACAACTCCTTCACCCGCTCGATGGCGAGCAGTTCGACCTGGTCCACGACCTCGCAGCCGCCGTACCAGCGCTTGCCGGGATAGCCTTCGGCGTACTTGTTCGTCAGGACGCTGCCCTGGGCGGCCCGCACCGCCGCCGAGGTGAAGTTCTCGGAGGCGATGAGTTCCAGCCCGTGCCGCTGGCGCTCGGCCTCCTGCGCGATCAGGTCGAAGATGGCCGGATCATGTGCGGCCACGTCGGCGGCGGTCCCCGGCGTGGGGACAGAGGGTTCAGCGGTGGTCATGCGGGTACGGTAACACCCCCTCCCTTGAGGAGCGCGGATGGTGTCTGCCCTGCACAGACACGGAGCGGGAGCCTAGAGGTCACCCGCCAGCCACCGCACCACGTTCTTCCCCAGCGTCGCGTTGCTCAGATTGGGCCAGTTGTTGTAGCTGCCCGTGCTGCCGTCCGAATAGGTGTTGTCCCCGAAGGTGCTGCTGTCGCCCCACATCGCCACCCGGCCCGCGCCCACCGTGTTCACCGCGAGGTAGGTCTTGCCGCCCGTGCCCATCAGCGCGGTGCCCCGCAGCACGTCCACGCTGGTGCCCACGTACACGCCTGCGCTGCCCACGCCGTTCAGGATGGGGTGGGTGGTCAGCGGGGTCGCGGTGTACACCGGGTCACTGAAGCTGGAATTGAAGGAGGCCCCCAGCCCGAACAGGCCGTCGCTGTCCAGGCTGGTCTGGTACGCGGCGCTCACGCTGCTCGGCGTGCTGCCGTCCCACCCGTTGAACACTTCCGGGCTGTCCCAGCCGTTGTTGTTGCGGTCGCTGACCCGGTGGTCGGTGATCAGGAAGACGCCGCCCCCGTTCTGCACGAAGGTCTGGATGGCCGCCCGCTCCGCGTCGCTGAAGGGGGCCTGCGGTTCGGGAATGACCAGCACGGACGCGCCCGAGAGCGTGGTCGAGGTGATCGCCGTACCCGTCACGCTGCTCACCGCATACCCCAGACCCCGCAGCGCCGCCGCGTAGTCGCTGTAGGCCCCGTCGATGCGCCAGTCGGCGTTTCCGGCGTCCTCCGCCTTTGTCAGGTCGAACAGCACCTTCTTGCCGGTCGTCCCGCCGCCGCTGCCCCCGCCGTTCCCGGTGCCGGGCGTGGCGACCTGCACCCGGAAGTCCACGCTGTTGGCGTTCGTGTCCGAGCCGTCGGGCACCCGCGCCAGAGCGCTGCCCGCTCCGGTCGTGGGTGCGGGGCTGCCCTCGCCCTGGCCCGAGGTCGGCGTGCCGTAGGCCACCGCGTCGATCACGGTTCCCGACCTCAGCAGGCGCAGGCTGCCGCTGCCGTTGTTCAGGTCCGCGCCCACGTTCACGGCCGAGCGGTTCGGCACGGTGGTGTCCTGCGCCACCACGAAGTAGCCGCTCGCGGGGATGGTCCCCGACAGCGTCAGGGTGCGGTACGCGGTGCCCGCCGTATCAAAAGCCGTCAGCGTGTAGCCGCTCAGGCTCTTGCCTGCCGGACCCTTCAGCTCGATGAAGGTGCCCGCGTCAGTACCGGGGGCGTCGTAGTACAGCTCGTTGAGGACGGGCTCGCCCGCCGCTGCTTGCGGCATCAGGGCCGCCGCCGGGGCGGACGCGTTCGGCACGGAGCCGCAGGCAAAGAGGCCGAGCGAGAGGCTGAGGAGGGCCGCCAGGGAAAGCCGGGAAGTCACGGCGCCCACCATGCCGCGCGAGGTGTGATGGGGCCGGGAGGCGGGCCGCCGCCTTGACCCCCTACCCCCCGCCCGCTACCCTGACCCCATGACGCCCCGCGCCGGTACACCTTCGCCGTTTACCGCTCGCGGGGCCGCGTTCGTCTGACTGTGCTTGACTAGAACCCTCAGACCGAATGCGCCGTCCCGCCCCGTTCCCACGGCGGCGGGTTTTTTCTTGCCCACAGGAGACTCCATGAGAGAAGAAGCCCTACAAGCCATCCAAGACGCCCCCGACCTCCCCGCCCTGCAAGCGGTCAAGACCCGCTACGTGGGCAAGAACGGCCTGATCACCAAGGAACTCGGCAGCCTCGGCAAGTTGGCCCCCGAGGAGCGCAAGGCGCGGGGGGCCGAGATCAATGCCCTGCGCCAGTCCATCGAGGCGGCCCTCGACGGGCGCGAGACGGTGCTGAAGCGCGAGGCGCTCGACGCCCGCCTCGCCTCCGAAGCCATCGACGTGACCCTGCCCGGCCTTCCCCTCCCGGCGGGCGGGCTGCACCCCATCAACCGCGTGTACGAGGATCTCACCGGCATCTACGAGCGAATGGGCTACGCCGTGATCGAGGGGCCGGAGGTCGAGGACGAGCACCACAACTTCGAGGCGCTCAACGTGCCGTGGTACCACCCCGCCCGCGACCTTCAGGACACCTTCTGGCTGGAGGACGGAAGGTTGCTGCGCACCCATACCTCCCCGATGCAGATTCGCTACATGGTCGAGCACGAGCCGCCCCTCAAGATCGTCGTGCGCGGCAAGGTCTACCGCTACGAGGCCACCGACGCCACCCACGAGGCGATGTTTCACCAGCTCGAAGGTCTGGTGGTCGGCGACGGCATCAGCATGGCTGACCTCAAGGGCACGATTGCGGAGATGGCGCGGGGCCTGTACGGGCCGGGCGCGAAGGTGCGCTTCCAGCCCTCCTACTACCCCTTCGTGGAACCGGGCGCCGACTTCGCCGTGTGGTGGGAGAATCCGCGTGGCGAGAGCAAGTGGCTGGAGCTGGGCGGGTGCGGCATGGTCCACCCCAGCGTCTTCAAGGCGGTGGACGACCTGCGCGAGGCGGCGGGCAAGCCGCGCGTGTACGAGGGCAAGACCGGCTTCGCCTTCGGGCTGGGGCCGGAGCGCATCGCCATGCTGAAGTACGGGATTCCCGATATCCGATACTTCTACGCCAACGACCCGAGGGTGCTGGGGCAGTTCCGGGGGGAACTGGGGTGAGGGCCAGAGCCGTCGGCATCCTCTTCAACCCCGGGGGCGAAGTCCTCCTGATGCGCCGCCGCAAGGAAGGCCGCGTCTACGCCACCCTTCCCGGCGGCGGCATCGAGGGCAGCGAGACGCCCGCCGAAGCCTGCGCCCGCGAGATGCTGGAAGAGGTCAACCTCGTCGTGGAACCCCTGCGCGAAGTCCTGACGTTAGAAAACCTCGGCAACCGCGAGCACTACTTCCTGACCCGGCTGCTGTCCGGCGAGATGCGCCTGGGGGACGGTCCCGAAGGCGTGCGCCACAGCGACGAGAACTGGTATTCGCCCGAATGGGTGACGCTTGACCGGCTGGACGAGGTGAATCTGGTGCCGGAGGGGGTGCGGCGGCTGGTGTGGGAGATGGGGGAGTTGGAGTGAATGTTGGAAGGGCGGCCAGGCCTGTTCACCCCCTCCCGGCCTCCCCCCTGAAGGGGGAGGGGCTACTGATCTCTCCTTGCTTCCAGGGTTTGCTGGATTCGTTCCAGCACGCCCGTCAGATTCGTTCTGACCTCGTTGTTCCAGAAGCGCAACGTTTGGAATCCGTGTGCCGCCATATCCGTGTCCCGCTCCCGATCCGCCGCGCTGTTCAGGTGCTGGCTGCCGTCGAGTTCGATCACCAGCGTGCGCTCGTAGCACACAAAGTCGGCCACATATCGCCCCATCGGTTCCTGCCGCCGAAAGCTGACGCCCAGACCCCTGCCACGCAGATGCCGCCACAGCAGCGTCTCCTCGGGCGTCATGCGCCGCCGCAGCGACCGCGCGACTTCGGTGGACGGACTCGTCCTTTCTCCCCTGTAACCCACACCTCAACCTAACGCCCCCACATCTTTTCTCCCTCCCCCTTCAGGGGGGAGGGCCGGGGAGGGGGTGACCCCGCCGAAGCGTCCAGCCCTCCCTCCCCCCCGAGGTCCCCCATGAAACTGCCCTACTCCTGGCTCAAGGAACTTGTCCCTGCCCTCCCGCCCGTCTCCGACCTCGAACCCCTGCTCGCCTCGCTGGGCCTGCCGCTGGAGGGGGTGGAGGAGGTGCCCGCCCCGGCCGAGGGGGTCGTGCTCGCCACCGTCACGCAGGCTGAGCCTCTGCCCGGCACCGCCCTGACCCGCCTCGCGCTCGACGTGGGGCCGCACGGGGCGCGGGAGATCGCCTCGGGAGCGCCCAACGCGGTCGGTCTTCCCGCCGGAACGATGGTCGCCCTGGTGACCCCCGGCACCCGCCTGGGCGACGTGGAGTACGGCGTGCGCCCGATGCAGGGGGTGGAGTCGTGGGGCATGGCCGCGAGCGCGAAGGAACTCGGGGTCGGGGAGAGCAGCGCCGGACTGCTGCTGTTCCCGGCAGGAACGTCGGCGCCCGGTACGCCCCTGCACGAGCTGTGGGCCGCTGACTCGGTCCTCGACGTGGAGGTGACCCCCAACCGCGCCGACGTGCTGAGTGCCCTGGGCCTTGCCCGCGACCTCGCGGCGTACCTGGACGCCGAGCTGGTGGAGCCGGAGGCTGGACCCGCCCCCAGCGGGGAGGGCGAGATTCGCGTCGTCCTCCCCCCGCGCGGGGTGACGCTGGAGCGCGACCCCTCCGGCAAGATTCGGTTCGGCTGCGACCACTTCGCGGCCCGAACGGTGAATGGAGTGCAGAACGGCCCCGCGCCTCTGTGGATGCAGCGCCGCCTGACTCTGGCCGGGATGCGCTCCATCGACCTGATCGTGGACACCAGCAACTACGTGATGCTGGAACTCGGCCAGCCCACCGCCCTCTACGACCGCCGCGACGTGCGGGGGGACCAGATCATCGTCTCCTTCGGCCTGCGGCAGGGTGAGACGGTGCGCGACTTGCTGGGGGGCGAACACACCGTCGGCCCCGAGGACCTCCTGATCCGCGACGGGCGCGAGGTGGGCATTCCCAGCGTGGCGGAGGCCTTCGCCACGGCGGGCCAGCCCAAAGCGGGCCAGGGCGTGCTGGGCATCGCGGGCATCATGGGTGGCGACCACGGACACGTGCGGGCGGACACGGCGGACGTGGTGATCGAGTCCGCGCATTTTGACCCCGTGCTGCTGCGGCGCACGAGCACCCGCCTGGGCCTCAAGACCGACGCCGTCTACCGCTACGAGCGCGGGGTGGACCCCCTGCTCGCGCCCCGCGCCGCCGACCGGGTGGCGGGCCTGCTCGCGGCCTGCGGGGGAGGTCAGGTTCACCCCGGCGCGACCGTGGTGGGCCGGCCGGAACTCCCCGGCCCCATTGAGGCGACGGGCGAGCAGATTCGCGCCCTGCTGGGCATGGACATCCCGACCGGGGAGATGGAGGCCATCCTGACCCGCCTGGGCTGCCGCGTTACGCGCGACGGCGACCGCCTGACCGTTACCCCCCCCTCGTGGCGGGTGGACATGGCCCTGTGGCAGGACCTCGCGGAGGAGGTGGCGCGGCTGCACGGCTACGCGGGGCTGCCCGAGACGCTCCCCACCCTGCGCGTCCACGAGAGCAACCTGGGCGCGGGCGACGAGAGCGCGGGCCGCACGGACCTGCGCCGCACCCTCGCCGGACTGGGCTTTCAGGAGGTCGTGACCTACACCTTCACCAGCGACGAGGAGGCCGGGAAGGCCCGCAGCGAGCGCCCCGGCGTCCGGCTGCGCAATCCCCTCACCGCCGACCGGACCGGAATGCGGACCGCCCTCTACCCCAGCCTGCTGCGGGCGGCGGGGATGCACCCGAAGGGGGAGCGCGTCCTCCTGTTTGAGATCGGGCGCGTCTTCCCGGCGTCGGGCGAGACGGAGCGCCTGGGCCTGTTGATGCGCGGCCCGCTCGCCCCGGCGACCTACCAGCCCGGCGTGGCGGGGTCGTTCACGGCGTTCAAGGGGCTGGTGGAAGCCTTCGCCGCCGGACAGGGCGCGGGGCTGGAGGTCCGGCAACTGCGCGGCGAGGCGGTGCCGTCCGCCCTCCACCCCGGCATCGCGGGTGAAGTCGTGTGGAACGGTCAACCCGTGGGCTGGCTGGGAGCGCTGCACCCCGAGGTCGCCGCCGAGTTCGGCCTGAAGGGGGACACCTTCGTGCTGGAGGTCGCCCTGCCGCTGCCCGGCCGGAGCTGGACCTTCCGCGATCCCAGCCGTGCCCCGGCCGCGTGGCGCGACCTCGCCGTGATCGCCCCGCGTGAGGTGAGCTACGGCGAGGTGGCCGCCCTGCTGCGCGGGGAAGCGGGCGAGTTGCTGGAGAGCGTGCAACCGTTCGACGTGTACGAGGGCGAGCAGGTGGGCGAGGGCCACCGCAGCGTGGCCGTGCGCCTCGTCTTCCGGGGCGAGCGGACCCTCACCGACGCCGAGGTGGACCCCGTGATGGACCGCCTGATGGACGCGGTGCGGGCGCAGGGTTGGAGCATCCGCGAGAAGTAGAGCGGGGGCAGGAGGGGGCTGGGGCGAGAGGCTCCAGCCCTTCCTCTTTATGCTCGCCGCCGCCGGAACACCGCGCCCGCCCCCATCTCCGCCGTCATGCGGGCCAGGGCGAGCAGCGGGGCTTCCTCGGCGTTCACGTCCTCCCCACGGGCCAGCCGCCGCATCGCGTCCTCGTACCATGCGATTTCCATATAGCCGCTGTGGTCCAGCGGGCGAATGCCCGTCTTCAGAGGCCGGACTCCGCTGCTCGCATCCTCGCCGCGCAGTACCCGTGCGCTGAAGGTAGGGTCGAGCACCAGCGGGCGGCCCAGGCCCACCATGTCGGCGGCCCCGTCCTCCAGCGCCTGCCGGATGGTGGCGGCGTCGCGGAAGCCCCCGGTCACGCAGACCGGCACGCCCGCCACCGCCCGCGCCCGGCGCGAGAAGTCGGCGAAGAAGCCGCCGCGCTCGCCCCGGCCCAGCATCATCATCGGCTTCTCGTAGGTGCCGCCCGACAGCTCGATCAGGTCGCAGTCCCGCTCGCCGAGCGCCCGCACCACCGCCAGACTCTCCTCCTCCGAGAAGCCGCCCCGCACGAAGTCGGAGGAATTGAGTTTCACGCCGACCGGAAAGCGCGGCCCCACCGCCGCCCGCACCGCGCCGTAGGTCTCCAGCAGGAAGCGCATGCGGTCGTCCAGGCTCCCGCCGTACTCGTCGGTGCGGACGTTGTGCCGGGGTGAGAGGAACTGCGAGAACAGGTAGCCGTGCGCCGCGTGAAGTTGCACGCCGCCAAATCCCGCCCGCTGCGCCAGCCGCGCGGAGCGGGCAAAACGGGCCGTCAGGTCATGAATCTCGGGGACCGTCAGCTCACGCGGCGTGGCAAAGGCGCGGGCCAGTCCGCCCCCAAAGGGGAGGGCGCTCGGCGCCACTGTGCCGCCCGCGTTCAGGCCGCGTGGGGCCTGCTTGCCAGGGTGGTTGAGCTGCATCCACAGCGCGGCTCCGTCCCGCGAGCCCTGCACGGCCCAGCGGTGGAAGTCGGCGAGGTGCCGCTCGTCCTCCAGCACCACGTTGCCGGGTTCCCCCAGGGCGCGGGCGTCCACCATCACGTTGCCGGTGAGCAGGAGGCCGGTGCCGCCCCGCGCCCAGCGGGCATACAGCGCGGGCAGTTCGGGCCGGGGCGCGTGGTCGCGGTTGCCCAGCGCCTCGCTCATGGCGCCCTTGAGCAGGCGGTTTTTGACCGTCACGCCGCAGGGCAGGGTCAGGGGGTCGGTGACGGCGGTCATGGCCTGAGGCTAGCGCGGCCCCGCCACGTCTCCACCGCCCGCCGGGTGTAGAGGCCCAGCAGGTCGGCCCCGTCCACCTCGCCAGCCGCCCACCACCGTGCCCCCGTGATCTCGCCTTCCGGCAGGGTGAGTTTCCCCGTGACGCCCTGTGCCCGGTACAGCACGCCCACGCTGTCCCAGGGGCCGGAGGCGTCCTCGTAGCGGAACTCCGGCCCTTGCAGGAGCGCGGCGGGCGTCAGCCGTTCGGCCCGCAGCCCCGTTTCCTCGTGCAGTTCCCGCTGGGCACAGGCCCCGAAGCTCTCGCCGGGGTGCAGCTTGCCGCCGGGGAGGACCCACTGCCCGGTGCGGGCATGCCGGAGGAGGAGGAGGCGCCCCTGATCGTCCTCCGCCAGCACGCTCGCGCCGGGAGCGAAGAGGGGGCGGGGACCGGCGGCGGCCCGGAGCCTCGCCAGATGGTCGTCATGGGGCGGGGGCTCCGGGAAGCGGAGCAGTGACAGAGCGGGCAGCCCCGCTCGCACTCGCAGCACGTTCATGCTGGCGACATTGGCGTTGGAACTCAGCGGCGGCAGGTCATCCAGCGTGAACCAGCGCAGGTCCAGCGTCTCGCCGCCGTCATCCGGCGCGGCGTGCGCCAGGGCCGCCGCAGGCAGGATGCCGTGCGTCCGCATGCCGACCATGTACACCTCGTCGCCATTGGGGTAGCGGTGGTAGAACTGCGGGCCACCCACCAGCCCCTCCTCCAGTCCCATCAGGGCGAGGTTCGGGCATTCCAGCCCCGTTTCCTCCCACAGCTCGCGGCGGGCAGCCTCCAGAAAACCTTCACCGGGGTCCAGGCCGCCGCCCGGCGTGCCCCACAGGCCGTCGTCGCCCCGGTGCTGGAGCAGCACGCGGCTCCCCTCGTCCTGAATCAGCACGCTCACGCCGACGGAAAACAGAGGGGCGCGGCCCCAGACGGCGCGGAGGCTGGGCAGAGAAGACATGGGCTGCACCCTAGCGTTCCGGGGCGCGAAAAGGCCGCCCCCGCTGCGGGACGGCCCTTCATGGTCCACTCGACCTCACAGCCAGGGTTTCTTGCCCACCACGTACTCCCGGTAAAAGTCCTCGTCCGACTTCGTGAGATAGAGGATGCCCTCCACCAGCCCCAGCAGTCCCACCGCCCCGCTGATCAGCCCGGCGATGGGTAGAGTCACCACCACGCCGACGATAAACAGCAGCAGCCCCAGCAGTAGCGCCACGATCCACACGCCGACATTCACGCCCAGCATGATCAACCCCGGCGTGGTGATGCCCAGGTACAGCTTGTGAACCCCGAAGGCCCCCAGCACGATGCCCAGCAGTCCGGCAATCAGCCGCCGGGTGGCGATGTCGCTGGGTATGGGGCCGGAGGCGTACTGCGTGGGTGGCGCTCCCATCGCCCAGGGGTCCGCCGGGCGGGAGGCGGGCGCGTGCGTGACCGGCTCGCTGGAGAGAGGCGGGGTATTCGGCATGGAGGGGGTAGGGGCTGTGCCCCCCGTCGCCCGCGCGATCCAGTCGTCGGCGGAGTCGAGCAGGGTGGGCCGCGCCGGGTCGTGGGCCGGGGGCGTCAGCGGCTGGGCCTGAGGCGCTGCGCCCGCAGGCCCGCGCTCCGGGATTCGCAGGTCGTCGGGGCCGGAGAGCGGGGCGGGGGCGGGGTCCACGCTCGCCACCGTCACCTGCGGAGCCGGAGTGGGCGCGGCCGGTGACGGCGCGGGCGGGGCGCTGAGCACCTCGTCCACCCAGGAGGGCACCTCCCGGCGCGGGGCTTGCGGGTCGTCCGGGCGGGGGCCGGGGTCGCGGTCGTCTCGGGTCATGCCCCCAGTACGCCATCCGGGGGGCCGGGGTTGCGTCCCCCAAACGGTGCAGGGTCCGCCCGTGCGGGGTGTGCTACATCTGCCCCATGACCCCCACTGCCCCCACCCTGCGCGACCAGGCGACCCAGCAGGCCGAACTGCTGGAGCGCTGGCTGGCCGACCTTCCGGCCCTCACGCTGGAGGCCCCGCCCCAGCGGGTCGCGGTCGTGTGCGTGGACCTCATCGAGGGTTTCACCCGCCAGGGACCCCTCGCCAGCCCGCGCGTGGCGGCGATCATTCCGCGCGTGTCCGGGCTGATCCGGTCGCTGCTGGATGCCGGGGTGCCCGCCGACAACGTCGTGCTGGTGCAGGACTCGCACCCCCGTGACGCCCGCGAGTTCGCCGCCTATCCGCCCCACTGCGTCGCGGGCACACCCGAGGCCGAGGCCGTGGCCGAGTTGCAGGCGCTGCCCGAGTTCGGCCGCGTTCAGCACTTCCAGAAAAACAGCATCGCCAGCCACACCAGCCCCGAGTTCCGGGCGTGGCTGGAGGCGCGGGGCGCTGACTTCGACACGGTCATCGCTGTGGGCGACGTGACCGACCTGTGCCTGTACACGCTCGCCCTGCACCTCGTCACGGACGGGATGGCGCGGGGGCTGGACCGCATGGTCGTCGTCCCCGAGCCTTGCGCCCAGACCTGGGACGCGCCCGGTCACCCTGGCGACCTCTACCACGCCCTCTTTCTGCACCAACTGGAGCGCAACGGGGTGCAGGTGGTCAGCGGGGTGCGGCTGGCCTGAGGAGCGGTTCGAGGAGGGCGTGGGTGTCCTCGAAAAAGGCCTCGGGGTGGGAAAGGGCCTCATGCGCGTCAGTCCACCCCCCGTACTCTGACAGCCCCGCCCAGGCCAACCCGAAGACGTGCGCGATGACGCGGCCACGCACAGAGCGGCCCGGCGCGTCGTACACCGTGGCCGGGGTGGGGGAGAGGGTGAGCGCCGGGTCATCCGGCGTCACCCCCAGCGCCCCCGCCGCCGCCCGCCGCGCCGCCGCTGCGAGTGTCTCGCTCGGCAGGACCTCGGCGCCCGGCAGCGTGAGCAGGCCGCGTCCGGGCCGTTCCTCCCGCCGCACGAGCAGGACACGTCCGGCCGGGTCCCGCACCACCGCGAGCGCCTCCACCCGCAGGGGCGGCCACGTCCCGGCCTCCGCCTGCGCCGCCCGCAGCCACGCCGCCTCGGCCTCCAGTTCCGCGAAGTCGGGAGTCTGCCGGAACGCCTCCAGCCAGGCGTGAACGGCCGGGGGAACCATCCCGGCCACCGATTCCAGCTCTCCCGCGAAGTAGGCGCGGCGCACGTCGGTCGCGCTCAGCGGACTGACGACGGCGGTGGGCAAAAAGGGCCAGTCGGGAAAAGAGCGCAGGTAATAGCTGCTGTCGTCCTTGAGATGGCCGATCAGCGCCACGTCGCTGCCCCCGCCCGTCTGGGCCGCGACCCCCGCCCGCACCGCCGCCAGCCAGCGGTCCTCGTCGTAGGGATGGTCGGGCACGGCGGCAAAGCGCACCCGGGCGGGGTCCACGCCCGCCTCCTGCAGCCCCGCGCCAACCATCTCCTCCCGCTCCCCCGCCGTCCAGGGATTCTTGAGGGTGCGCGGCGCCCAGGCGCTGCCGATCACCACGACGAGCGTTTCGACCTTGCCCAGCGCCTCCGCCATCACCCGCAGGTGGGCGGTGTGGGGAGGTTGGAAGCGGCCGATATAGACGCCGGAGCGGTGCCGGGGAGACAGAGAACTCATGCCCCACGGTGGCGGATGGGGAAGGTGAGAAAAGTGAGGGGCGGGAGACCCGGTACCGTGGCAAGTGCTCCGGACCTGTTACACGATTCCCTTATATTGGACCCATGCGCGCCGACGCGCCCCTTCCCCTGCGCTCCGGTCTGCTGACGGACGTGGGGCGCCAGCGCCGTACCAATCAGGACGCCGCGCTGGCGCTCGACTTGCCGCACGGCGGCCTGTATGCGGTCGCGGACGGGATGGGGGGGCACGCGGCGGGGGAACTTGCCGCCAACCTCGCGCTCGACAGCCTCAGCCAGCACTACCTGGAGGGGCGGGGAGCGCCGCCCGAGCGCCTCGCGGGGGCGGTGCAGGCGGCCAACCTCGCGGTGCTGCGGCACGCGGTGGGCGAGTACGCGGGCATGGGGACCACCCTGCTCGCGCTCCTCGTGGACCGGGGCGCGGCGCTGATCGCGCATGTGGGCGACTCGCGGGCCTACCTGCTGCGCGGGGGCGAACTGCACCGCCTCACCGAGGACCATTCCTGGGTGGCCGAGCAGGTGCGCCTGGGGCACATCTCGGAGGAAGAAGCCCGGCACCACCAGTGGCGCAGCGTGGTGAGCAACGCGCTGGGCGGCGAGGAACGGGTGCGGCTGGAGCTGTTCGGGCTGCCCCTGCACGCCGGGGACCGCCTGCTGCTGTGCAGCGACGGCCTCAGCGGGGTGGTGGCCGAACCCGCGCTGCTCGAACTGCTGCTGCCCGCCCAGCCGCCTGAGCGGGTGGCCCGCACCCTGATCGACGCGGCCAACGACGGGGGCGGCCCCGACAACATCACAGCGGTGGTGGTCGACATCCTGCGCACGGGCGGCCTGCCCCGGTACCCCCTGCCCGAGCGTCAGGAGGGCGGCCCCCTGTACGTGGACGCCCTGCTGAGCGCCCAGCGCGGCAGCAGCCCACTGACATACCTGCTGCTGATGCTGGTGTACTTCACCCTGCTCGGCGTCCTGCTGGTCCCCGAGCAGCGCCTCGCCATCGCGCTGCTCGGGGCCCTGCTGCTGGGGGGGGTGGCCTACGCGCAGCGCCGCGCCCGTGGGCGGTCCTCCCGCCGCCCGGCCCTGTCGGCCACGTCCCTGCGAGCCCGTGCCCGTCCCCGCCCCGAATCCCGCGAGACGGCGGGCTGAAGGCACGGTGCGGAGGCCGCGCCGGACCGGCCAGACCCTGTAGACCCGGTCTGTGGCCCGTCTGCTGGGGATTGCGGCCCAGCAGCCACAAAGACTGTTCCTTCTCGCTGGCCCTCCTCCTTCCCGCACCGCAGGGGGAGGCAGCAGGCGCAGGCGCCCAGGGCCGGGGTCCGGCGAGTGCGGCCTGCCCAGCGAGGTCTGGAAGGGGCGCCGGGCCGTTAGAGTGGCCCCATGAAAGACATCGTGGAGACGGCCGCCGCCCCCGCCGCCATCGGTCCCTACAGCCAGGCGACCACCTTCGGCAACCTCGTGATCACCAGCGGGCAGATTCCACTGACCCCGGACGGCACGCTCGTCGAAGGCGGTATCGAGGCCCAGACCCGGCAGGTCCTCGACAACCTCGTGGCCGTGCTGGAGGCGGCCGGAACCGACCTCGGCCGGGTGGTCAAGACCACCGTCTTTCTGGCCGACATGAACGAGTTCGCTGCCATGAACGCCGTGTACGCCGAGTATTTCCAGGCCCCCTACCCCGCCCGCAGCACGGTGCAGGTCGCCCGCTTGCCCCGCGACGTGCGGGTGGAGATCGAGGTGATCGCCGAGCGGCACTGAGAGGGGAGTGGAGACAGGCGCTCCCGCTTTGGCTTGAGCGGCGGCCCCCGCCCCCACTGCCCACTGCCCTTCGTGATCCCTCTCTCGACGCTCCCGGCCCGGCCGTGACATCCTGCCGGACGTGGTTGTCCTGCCTGTCCGCTTCGAACGCAGTCCCCGCCTGCACGCCATGCTCAGCGAGGCGCCGCACGCGGTCGGCACGCGCGTCGTGGTGCAGGGCAAACGTGGCCCGGAGGTCGCCACCGTGCGGGGCGAGGCGGGAGAGCCTGACCCCCAGGCCCGCTACGGCAGCGTGCTGCGGGCGGCGACCCCGGAAGACCTTGCCCGCTGGGACGAGCTGCACCGCCAGGGCGAGGACCTCAAGTGGCTGTTGCGGGCCGGTGCCCGCGAGCGCGGGCTACCCGTCAAGATCGTGGCGGTCGAATTTACCCTTGACGAGAGCCTCGTGACGGTCAGTTACAGCGCCGAGGACCGCATCGAACTCGGCGGCCTGATCGGGGAAGTGCGCGGACACACCCGCGCCCGGGTGAACTTCGCGGCGGTCGGCCCGCGCGAGCAGGCCCAGATGATCGGCACGCTGGGGGCGTGTGGCCGGGGCAACTGCTCCAGCACCCACCTGCAAGAGTTCGCCCCCGTCAGCATCCGCATGGCGCGGGACCAGCAACTGCCGCTCAACCCGGAAAAGCTCTCGGGGCCGTGCGGGCGCCTGCTGTGCTGCCTGCAATTCGAGCACGGGATGTATCTCGAGCTGCTGCGCGACCTGCCGCGCAAGAACGCCCGCGTGTGCCACGAGGAGAGCGGCGCGTGCGGCAAGGTCACCAAGCTGCATCCCCTCGCGGGAACGGTGGACGTGCAGACCGACCAGGGCCTGCTCGCCGGTGTGCCTGCGCAGGCCCTGACCCGCGTCCCCGACCCCGCCGGGGGCAAGGGGCGCCGCCCCGGAGGCGACGGGGCCGAGGCCTGACGGCGCGGCGCGGGGCCTGCGGCACCTGCCCCGAGTTCCCCAAAGCCCCTTGCCGGACCTCTCATCTCTGTCCGGCGCCCCAGCGGGCACACTGCGAGGTATGCGACACCTGATTTTCCCGACCGTGGCCCAGGCCGACGCTTTCGTGCAGGACCTGCTCAGCCAGGGCGTGATCCAGCCGGAGATGGGCCAGACCTCCTTCCAGCGCCGCACCGCGGCGGGCAGCATGGGGGGGACGGGTATGGGCACCACGACCACCCAGACGAGCGCGGCGACCGCCACGACCACCGAGTACGTGGATGGCGGCGGTGACGGGCAGGACATGGCGGGCGGTGCGCTCAAGGGCACGGCGCTCGGCGCGGTCGCGGGCGTGGCCGCCGGAGCCGTGGTCGCCGCGACGGGGGGCCTCGCCGCCGTGCCGGTCCTGCTGGGCATGGGGGCGCTGGGCTCGGGCATCGGCGCGGCGGCGGGCACTGCCGACGCCGCCGTGCACGGGGACGGCATGGAAACCCGCGTGGCTGGCTCGGGCGAGGCCGCAGGCACCCGCAGCTATGAAGACCGCTACGAGTTCGAGGACACCCACTATAACGACATGCAGAGCACCGTCGACGCCGGTGGCCGCGCCATCGCCATTGAGGACGACGTGCCCATGGACGTGGTGGAAGCGGCGATGGCCCGTCACGGTGGCCGCTTCGTCAACCGCTGAAGCGCTCCATGTGAACAGCCGGGACCCGTTCTGAGGGGTCCCGGTTTCCGCTTTGGTCAGTTCGTTGGGTGTGCCACTGCGCCGCGCCCCGCAGTCAAGACTCGCTCTGCCTGACTGACATTCCGCTCCATCCGCGAGAGAAGGGGCGAGGGTGGCCAGGAGGGGGCCGGTCCCTAGCGCCGCTCCTGCTCCGCTTGGCTGTACTGGATGATGCGGCGGCTGGGGAGCAAGTTGGTCATCTGCGTGGTGGGGAAGTAAGGGGGTGCCATGCCGTTGAGCATGCGCTGGTCATAGGTGAAGCTGCGCTGCATTCCGGACGTGCATTGCCCCGTGCCCGAATTGAATTGCCCGAACGCCCCGTAGGTCTTCGAGATCACGCCGCCCAGAATGTAGACCTTGCCGTTGCAGGCGGCAGTGCGGTTGTTTTCGACGAGCACCTGTCCTTCCGACGCCATCAGGGTGGCGTGGATACGCACGTCGCGGGGAACATTGAGGCTGCTGTCTGTGTTTCCCAACCCCATGAGGATGTTGCCTCCGCTGGTGTAGATGCCCAGGACGTTCTTCTTTTGCAGCGGATCGGTCTCGCAACTTGGCACGATCACTTGACCGCCGCTGCCGCGCCGCAGGTCGCCGTCGCAGGGATTGTCCTCGTACTTCAGGTCACTGGTGATGCGGATGTGGCTGGAGGCGGCCACTGTGATCTGTGAAAAGGAGGCCAGGGCCGGGGGTGCCGTGGCGGGGTCACTCGCGGCCGAGCGCGGCGGCCCGGCCAGCCGGGTGATCTGACCCCGCGCGTAGACAACGCCGTTGAAGTTGGTGATTTCCTGCCCGCTGGCGTTTCTCGCCCGGATCCAGGTGTTCCCCGATCTCATGTACAGCGCCTCATCCTCAAAGGCGCGGTACTCGGTTCCGTTGACGACGAGGCGCTGAAACGTCTGTCCGTTCCTGCCGGAAATCTCGCTGCCCGCCGTGCCAACCGTCATGGTCACCGTGGCGTTCCCGTCCACGTAAATGCCCGCACGTTCGGCCGCCCCCCGCTGATCGTTGGAGTTGGTAGGCAATTCGATCTCGTCGGCTCCCCAGTCCACGCCATTGGTGAAGTTGGGCTCGGCATTGCCGTATGCTGGGGTCGGTGTCAGGGCCGCGACCCCGCGAAAGGCGACGCAGGCGGGTTGCCACCAACGGCCGCAGTTGTCCGTCCGTTGAAACCACGCGCCCTGGGTCTGCCGGTCGTTCACGCCCGAACTGGACACTGCTCCCCCGAACCAGGGTTCGCCGTAAAAGGCGAAATTGCCGTTCGTATGCACCGGTCCGTTGAACAGCGTGTCGGACGTGAAGTAGATCTCGTCGGAGGTGCTGCTGTTCTGGTGGATATCGGTGAGCAGGGCGAAGCGAGCGAAACTGCCGTTGCCCACGTCGAACTGGTATTCGCCGTTCACGGTCAGCGTGCGCCGGGCGTCGCCCTGACTCGCGGCCACCACCATCACGTACGGCAGGCTGTACGTTTGCGTGCTGTTGCGTGCCCCCGAGATAAAGCGTCCTACACCGATGGGCACCGTTTCTTCTGCGGCACCGTCACAGGCGGGCAGCGTTCCATTGAAACTCACGCGGACACTGAGCGTCTGGGTGCTGGAGACAATGAAGGGGCCGTAGCAGCCAGCGCCCGGCAGGCGGCCCTGTAACTGGGCGGCAAGCACCTGCGTATTCTGCGCCACGCGCTGCGGGTCGGGTGTCTGGCTGGCCTCCCCCTTGGAAAAGACCCAGGTGCTGGCATTGCCCAGGACATTGCGCTGGGCGAGGTCGGCTACTGCGTCGCTGAGGTCAGCCCCAACCGGGCCGCGCAGAAGGGCCTGGGCGAAATTGCGCCCCCCCTGCGCCAGCGCGAGGGTCCGCGTGGTGGCGACCGTGTCACTGGTCTGCTTCACGTTGCCGAGGGTGAGCTGGGCCGTCACGGCGACCACGCCCAGCACCAGCACGATCAGCATCAAAGCGGAAATGAGGGCCAGCCCCTCTTCACGTTGTGCCCGCTTCACGGTGACCCCCTCACGAGCAGGTCACCGACGTACCGGGGACCACGTAGCGCAGCGGCCGGGCAGTGAGCGTGAATACCTTGGGAATCTCCACGGTGCTGCTGAGTGACCGGGTCAGGGTCTGGCCGCTCCGCGTGCGCTGCATGGTCACGCTGAGTTGAATCCGGCTCAGGGTCCGCGTCTGGGGTAAAGCGGCGAAGCTGGAATACGCCGTGCCCTCCGTATCGACGTACTGAATCTGGAAACCGGTGACGTTGAAAGCCAGAGGCGTGCGGACCACGGTGGCTCCGGCCCTCACTCCCCGGAAGATCATCTGGCTTCCCGCGTCGTAGGTGTAGCCCACCAGCCTCAGCCGCTGCACGAGATTGCCGGGCGAGAAGCAGAGCGTGTTGGGCTGCCCGGAGTGGTTCAGGGTAGCCTGCCCGTTGCCGCCCACAGTGCTGGACGCGTTCAGGTCCAGCACTGTGGCCAGTTCCCGCGCCGGATGGATCAGCAGGAAGGGGGTGTCGCGGGGCCAGGCGAAGCCGGACGGCGCGAGCGCCTGAAGGTTGTTGGCATTCGGGAACCCGTTTCCGGTTGGTCCAACGACGGGGTAGACGCCGGTATCGACCATCTGCGCCATGGAGATGGCCGTCTCGGTACTCGTGTAGGGCGTATCCGTCACGAGGCCATAAGCAGAGTTCCGGAAGTCCTGCGCGAGAATCGCCACGGTCCGGCGCAGGCTGCTTTCCAGACTGACCTCCTGCTCGGTGCGCGTTTGCAGGCGAATGGTGTCGCTGCTCGATTGCAGCAGCAGGGTGAGCAGGATGCCCAGGATAGTCAGCGCCAGCAGCAGCTCCAGCAGAGTGAAGCCCTCAGTAGATGGTCGTCGCTTCAACACAGCGCACCGTTCCTCTCTCGTTCCAGCAGGCCTGGGTAAGGTACGTCCGGACAGCCGTCCCGAGCAGGGCCGTGCCGCCCACACTGGGATTGAAACTGCCGCTGTTGCGGACCGTAACGCAGTGGTGGGCACGGCCCGCCTCGCTCAGCAGGTAACTCGCGCAGCTGGACGGTGCGCTGGCCAGCGTGAGTTGGGTGGGCGGCGTGCCGGGCTGAAACACCAAGACAGTGCTCTCGCCTTCGGCAACGGTCAGCACATGCTGGGTTACGCGGTCTGTCACGCTGGACATGATTTGCGTGACGCGGGTCCGCGTCGCCGCCCCCGAGTTGGTGAAGAGGGCAGACAGATAGACGTTCATCACTGCCGTCATCACGATCATCAGCACCAGCAGGGCGACAAGCACCTCGACCAGCGTCAGCCCCGCTGCCCGATGGCCCATCACCGCACCTCCGTCTGCCCGTTGCCCGACACCAGCACCCGCCGGGCCGTGGTCCCGCGCCGCACCGCCAGACAGGGAATCGACACCCCGTTCTCATTGCAGGGGGTCAACTGGTCGAGCCGGGTCACGAGGCCAGGTGCCGAGATACACAGCCAGCCTGCCGGAGTGGTGATTCCGGTGGGAGCGGCCACCGTGCCAGTCGCAGAGGCCAGGGCCGGGGCCGTGCTGGCAGTCTCACATCCCGACAGCGTCATGCTGCTGGCGACAGGTCCCCAGGTCACGCCCGTGCTCGCGTACCGCACCGCATAAACTTGGTTGTTGGTGTTGGCCCGCGTGGCACTTTGCTGAATGGCCAGCGCAAGCTCGTGGGCAAATCCTGTCACGGCAAGTGCCCTGGCCGAGCCGCCAAAGTTCAGGCCCGCCAGGGCCAGCAAGATGCCCAGAATGGCGAGCACGAGCAACAGTTCGAGGAGTGTGAGTCCGGCGTCACGCATCGTCTGAAAAAAGACCCCTTCCAGGTGTGGCCGTCTTGACACCCAGGTTCCGGCCTGATACAGACTAATGTTTGAAACCTCACAAACTTCTTTCGCGGGCGTCCCCGGCTCGTCTCTGGCCCGGCCCACTGAGCTGAGATGCAGCCAGCAGGCTGGGCGCCGGTCACGGCCCCTGGACCAAACGAAAAACTCCCTCTAGGAGGGAGTTCTATGCTGGTCGAGGCGGCGAGATTTGAACTCACGACCCCTACCACCCCAAGGTAGTGCGCTACCAGGCTGCGCTACGCCTCGACGGCCAGCCACAGAACTATAGACGCCGTGCCGGGGATCGTCAAGC